>JBCBYE010000092.1:0-10053 GCA_039816075.1 Pseudomonadota bacterium
AAGGCTCGCAAGCCGAAGGCGCAGCGACCGGCGAAGCCGGCTCGGCCTTGAGGCTTTCGGCGACTCGCCGCACGCTTGTGGAAGGCCCCCCCAAGGGCCTTCTCAGCAAACTGCGAAAACCGCTCCCAAAGCACCGCCCTCCAAGACCTGGCCAGCCGCGCCATGCGCGGCCGTGTCACGAGGGGGCTCGATGCCCCCGAGGGGCGCACCCCGTGGGGAACGCCCCGGCGCTTGCCGTCGGGGCGCGGCGCCCTTTACGCTCCGGCGACCTCGCCCCCCCCTCCCCGCCAGGAGCGCGCCGCCATGACCCCGTCCCGCTTCGCCGGCTCTTTCACGCAGCAGGAGCCGTTGCCGGAGGCGGCGATGCGGGCGGCCGAGGCGGTGCTGAGCTCCGGCCGGCTGCACCGCTACAACACCGCCCCCGACGCCCTGTCGGAGGCGGCGCGGCTGGAGGAGGCCTATGCCGCCTGGCAGGGCGCGCGCTATTGCCTCGCCGTCGCCTCGGGCGGACAGGCGCTGCAGATCGCGCTGCGCGCCGCGGGGGTCGAGGCGGGGGAGACGGTGCTGACCAACGCCTTCACGCTGGCCCCCGTGCCCGGCGCCGTGGCGGCGGCGGGGGCGCGGCCGGTCTTCGTGGAGACGGACGAGACGCTGCGCATCGATCTTCAGGACCTGGCCGACAAGATCGCCGCGACGGGCGCGCGGCGGCTGCTGCTGTCGCACATGCGCGGGCATGTCTGCGACATGGACCGGCTGATGGCGATCGCGGACGCCGCAGGCGTGCAGGTGATCGAGGATTGCGCCCATACCATGGGCGCGCGCTGGAACGGCGTGCGGTCCGGCAATCACGGCATCGCGGGCTGCTTTTCGACGCAGACCTACAAGCACATGAATTCGGGCGAGGGCGGGCTGCTGACCTCGGACGATCCGGACCTGATGGCGCGCGCGATCGTGATGTCGGGCAGCTACATGCTTTACGAGCGCCACGGCGCCGCGCCGGAGGCGGCGCGCTTCGCCGACATTCGGCTGACCACGCCCAACATGTCCGCGCGGCTCGACAACCTGCGCGCCGCGGTGCTGCTGCCGCAGCTGGAGACGCTGGAGGCGAACGTGGAGCGCTGGAACGCCCGCTATGCGGCGGTGGAGCGGGGCCTGGCGCAGGCGGAGGCCGTCGCGACGATCCGCCGGCCGGCGCAGGAGCGCAAGGTGGGCTCGTCGATCCAGTTCAGAACGCCGGGCTTTTCGGCGCCGGCCTGCCGGGCGCTGCTGGCGGCGGCGGCGGCGCGGGGCGTGGAGCTGAAATGGTTCGGGGCGGCGGAGCCGCAGGGCTTCACCTCCACCCATGCCTCGTGGCGCTATGCCGAGGCGCAGGACCTGCCGCGGTCCGACGCGATCTTCGCCACGCTGTTCGACATGCGCCTGCCTTTGACGTTCTCGCTGGAGGATTGCGAGACGGTGGCGGGCATCCTGCGGGAATGCGTGGCGGAGGTCGCGGCATCGGCCGGGTCGCCGGAGGCGGGGACGCTGGAGGCGGGGACGCTGGAGGCGGGGGCGGCCTGATCGGGCCGGGGTCCGAACCGCGAGGCCCGAGCCCGGATCGGATCGATCCGTCGTCGTCGCGTCCGACGGGGGGGGCGATCCCGCGGCGCCTTCGAATAAGGCGCCGACCCGGGGTTGTGCCGACGCGCCATATATGGATGCATCGTTTTCAGGCGCTCGTTCCCCGGGGGCCGACGCTTTGGGCGCGGAGCCTGCGGTCGTCTCGGCCGGGGGGCGACGGGCCCCAGGACGACGGGACCCAAGACAAGGGGCCCAAGGGCCGGGGCGACGGCGCCGGGGGATCGACCCGACCTGAATCATAAGGCCCCGCAGGGGCTGCGCGACCGACAAGGAGACCTGCCAATGAAAACGCTTGCACCGATGACGGCGCTGACCGTCCTGGCGCTGGCCGTTCCCGCGACCGCCGCGGACATCGTGATCGGCGTGCCCAACTGGGCCTCGGTCAACGCCACGGCGCATGTGCTCGAAGTGGTGATCGAGGAGAATCTGGGCCTCGACGTGGAGCTGCAGAACGGCACCAACCCCATCGTGTTCGAGGCGATGGACAAGGGGTCCATGCATGCGCATCCCGAGGTGTGGATGCCCAACCAGCAGAACCTGCACGACACCTACGTCAAGGATAACGGCACTGTCGTGATGAACGGCAACCCCGTTCAGGCCGAGCAGGGCATGTGCGTGCCCGCCGCGATCGCCGAGGAATACGACATCAAGTCGATCGACGATCTGAGCGATCCGGACAAGATGGCGATCTTCGACACCGACGGCAACGGCACCCCCGAGGTGTGGATCGGCGCGCCGGGCTGGGCCAGCACCGTGGTGGAGCAGATCCGCGCCAAATCCTACGGCTACGACCAGATCTTCGAGCTGACGCAGTACGAAGAGACCATCGCCTACGCCAACCTGGCCAACGCCGCCCAGGCCGGCGAGCCGTGGATCGGGTTCTGCTACAGCCCGCATTACATCTTCGTCACGCAGGATCTGTTCGTGCTGGAAGAGCCGGCGCATGATCCGGCGACCTGGACCATCGTGCAGCCCACGGACGATCCCGACTGGCTGGAGAAGTCCGAAGCCTCCACCGCGTGGAACGGCGCGACGCTGCACCTGCACTACGCCAAGGAGCTGGAGACGGCCTATCCCGAGGTGGCGGCGCTGTTCGCCAACTTCCAGCTGGACGGCGCCACGCTGAGCGCCATGGGCAAGGCCCTGGCGGTCGACGGGCAGGAGGCCGCCGACTTCGCCGAGGCGTGGGTGGCCGAGAACGAGGACACCGTCCTCGACTGGCTGACCAACTGAGCGCCCGAGCCGAGCGAGGGGCCGCCGCGACGCGTCGCGGCGGCCCGCCATTCTGGACATCGGGGGGCGCGGCATGGGCGAAGCGGTCGTCAAGCTGAACGACGTGTGGAAGGTCTTCGGCGAGCGCGCCGACGAGGCCATGTCCGCGATCAAGAGCGAGGGCATCGGCAAGCCCGAGGTGCTGTCGCGCTATCAATGCGTGGTGGGCGTGCAGGGCGCGACGTTCGAGGTCGCGCGCGGCGAGATATTCTGCATCATGGGCCTGTCGGGGTCCGGCAAGTCGACGCTGGTGCGCCACGTCAACCGCCTGATCGAGCCCACCTCGGGCACGATCGAGATCCTGGGCCGGGACGTGAGCGCGGTGTCGGCGGCCGAGCTGCGGCGCATCCGGGCCGAGCAGATCGGCATGGTGTTCCAGCACCATTCGCTGATGCCGCACCGGTCGGTGCGCGACAACGTCGCCTATCCGCTGGAGATCCGGAAGGTTCCCAAGTCCAAGCGCTGGGCCGTGTCGGACCATGCGCTGGGGCTGGTGGACCTGACCGGCTACGAGGATCGCCTGCCCAAGGAGCTGTCGGGCGGCATGCAGCAGCGCGTGGGCATCGCGCGGGCGCTGGCCTCGGACCCCGAGATCCTGCTGATGGACGAGCCGTTTTCGGCGCTGGACCCGCTGATCCGCCTGCAGCTGCAGGACCAGTTCAAGGCGCTGGTGGCGCAGCTGCAGAAGACGACGCTGTTCATCACCCATGACCTGGACGAGGCGATCCGCATCGGCCACCGCATCGCCATCATGAAGGACGGCGTGATCGTGCAGATCGGCACGCCCGAGCAGATCGTGATGCAGCCCGCCGACGATTACGTGCGGGAATTCGTGCAGGGCATTTCCAAGCTGAAGCTGGTGAAGGCCCATTCGATCATGGAGCCGCTGGAGAGCTGGACCGCGCCGCTGGACGGCGCGCCGCGGGCGGACCATGGCGCCGATCTGGATCAGCTGATCGACCTGGCCGTGGGCACGGAGCATCCGGTGGTCATCACCGACGGCGGCGCGGATGTGGGCGTGGTGACCAAGCCCAAGCTGCTGCGCGGCATTCAGGGGGGCAAGGAATGAGCGATGCGGGCGCCGAGCTGAAGGTCGTCGCCGCCTCGGACATCGAGGCGGATCGCGAGGCGCTGGACGCCTCCATCGCCGAGTTCGCGGGCGAGAACGGGGCGTATTACGCCAAGGCCTTTCACAAGATCCACGATGCGGCCGACGCCGTTCCGCGGACCTTCAACGTCTGGGCGGCGGCGCTGGGGCCGATCTGGGCGGCGTCGCGCGCGGTCTGGGGCATGTTCTGGGGATTTCTGATCCTGGAGATCATCGGCTGGGTCCAGATCGGCCGCGGCGCCTGGGGCAATCCGGGCGCGGATCTGGCGGAGCGGGCGCAGCGCCAGCAGGACCGCTCGGACGAGCTGATGCAGCGGGCGCGCGATTCGGTCGAGCAGTCGGACGTGGACCGGTTCACCCGGCTGGCCGAGAACATCGGCCGGGCGGCCGAGCGCAGTTTCGAGCAGGCGGCGGCGGCGCAGTCCGAGGCGACGGGCATCATGCTGACGGGCCTGGCGATCCTGGCGGCGGTGAAGCTGATCCAGGGGCTTTACGCCAATTCGATCTATGAGCGGCAGTATGCGCGCTGGCGGATCGATCCGGACAAGACCGAGAGCGGGCGCAAGACGTCGAACATCGTGCTGGGGTGCCTCCTGGTCGCGGCCATCGGGCCGCTGATCGTCTACAAGTTCACGGTCGCCAATTCGTTGGAGATGCTGGACGATTTCCCGGAGGATTGGGTGTCCGCCCTGTTCCTGGGGGCCGAGGGCGGGAGCCTGTTTTCGGCCATCGCCAGCTGGATGGAAGGCGGCATCGACGCGGCCGCGCTGTCGGGCGGCGACGTGTTCGACGGCATCGTGGCGGGCGTGCGGTCGGTGCTGGATGCGCTGACCGTCGCGCTGATCGGCTCGCCCTGGCCGGTGGTGATGCTGGTGATCATCGTCACCGCCTGGCGCGCGGCGGGGCCGCGGGTGGCGGTGTTCACCACCGCGTCGCTGATCTACATCGCGTTCCTGGGCTACTGGTCCATCGCCATGGAGACGGTGGCCCTGGTCGGCGCGGCGGTGTTCCTGTGCGTGCTGATCGGCATTCCGCTGGGCATCTGGTTCGGCAAGTCGCGGCGGGCCTACACGGCGGCCGAGCCGGTGCTGGACCTGATGCAGACGCTGCCGGCCTTCGTCTATCTGATCCCGATCATCGCGTTTTTCGGCACCGGCAACCCGCCGGGCATTCTGGCGACGATCATCTTCGGCATGCCGCCGGTGATCCGCCTGACGGCGCTGGGCATGCGCGGGGTGCCCGAGAGCATCAAGGAGGCGGCCTCGGCCTTCGGCGCGTCGCGCTGGCAGCTGCTGAAGGACGTGGAGATCCCGCTGGCGCTGCCGTCGATCATGACGGGGGTGAACCAGACGATCCTGATGTGCCTGTCGATGGTGGTGATCATCTCGCTGATCGGCGGCGGCGGCCTGGGGCAGGAGATCCTGGAGGCGCTGCAGTTCGCCGCCAAGGGCCCGGGCCTGCTGGGCGGCTTCGCCATCCTCTTCGTGGCGATGGTGATCGACCGCATCGTGCAGGGCGCGTTCCGGCGCGAGGACGAGAAGATCTGATCCCGGGGCGCGGGGCGGCGTCCCCCGGCCCGGTCGCGGGGCGCGCGCGGCGATGAAGAGCACCGGGCTGAGCCTGAAATGGCTGGAGGCGTTCGAGGCGGCGGCGCGCACGGGGTCGGTGCGCGCGGCGGCGGCGCGGCTGGAGATTTCGGTCAGCACCGCCTCGCACCACCTCAAATGCCTGGAGGCGGCGGCAGGGCGGCCGTTGCTGGACCATGGCCGGCGCCCCATGCGCCTGACGCCGGCGGGCGCGGTGATGCTGCGCCATGCGGAGACGTCGCTGGGCGCGCTGCGCCGGTCGATGTCCGAGATCCGGTCGGGCGATCTGGCGGCGTCGACCGGGTCGCTGCGCCTCGCCTCCATCGAGGATTTCGACGGGCGCGCGATCCCGGCGCTGGCGGCGGCGCTGGCGGAGCGGCTGCCGGAGAGCCGGCTGAGCTTTCTGTCGCGGCCGGGCCACGAGGTGGTGGCGCTGCTGCAGGCGGAGGATGCGGATCTGGGCCTCGCCTCGCCCATGGAGCCGCCGGAGGGGCTGCGCGCGCGGGCGCTGCTGCATGACCCCTATCTGGTGGTGGTTCCGGCGGCGCGGAGCGAGGGGGCGGAGGCGTATCTGCGCGGCGAGGCGGCGCTGCCGTTCCTGCGCTACAGCCTCAAGCAGCTGATCGGCCGGCGCATCGAGGCGCAGCTGCGGCGGCTGCGCGCGGAGCTGCCGCGGCGGTTCGAGTTCGAGAGCACGCGCACGATCCTGTCGCTGGTGGCGCAGGGGCGCGCCTGGACGATCACCACGGCGCTGAACCTGGCCGCGACGCCCGAGGTGTCGGCGGGTCTGCGGGCGCTGCCCCTGCCGGATGCGGCGTTTTCGCGGCGCATCGCCCTGCTGCAGCGCGAGGATCTGCATCCGCGCCTGCTGGACGAGGTGGAGGCGCTGCTGCGCCCGCTGCTGGAGGCGGAGGTCGTGGCGCCGATGCTGGCGCGCGAGCCGGGGCTGGAGGGGGTGTTCCGGCTGCTGGAGGATCAGTAGGCGGCGCGCAGCGGGAATTCGCGGTGCAGGCGGGCCTGTCGGTCGGGGTCGAGATAGGCGGGGCGATGCTCCGCCAGGATCTTGCGGGCGCGGGCCCTGGCGCGGGTCCAGGCGTCCTGGGCGCCGGCCTCGGCCCAGGCCTGGGGCGTCGCGCGGTCGGCGAGGTCGGGGTAGACGTAATCCCGCTCCATCGCGGCGTAGGTGGCGGGCGAGCCGAGGAAATGGCCCTCGCCGCGCACGGCCTCGACGATGGCGTCGAAGGCGAGGGAGGCCTCGTCCACCTCGATCCCGCGCAGGGCGCGGTAGATGGCGGCGTGCATCTCGTTGTCGAGGACGAAGGCCTCGAAGCTGGCGCCGAGCAGCGAGGCGGTCATGCCGGAGCTTTCGTAGACCAGGTTGCCGCCGGCGAGGCCCGCGGCGAGGGCGGTGAGCGCCTTTTCCGCGCCGTATTGCGCGTCGATGGCCTTGGCGTCGGTCATGGAGGCGGCGACGCCCGAGGGCAGGCCCAGATGGTTGGAGATCTGGGCGGAGGCGGCGTTGAGGACCGCGATCTCTCCGCCGCCGCCGGCGAAGGCGCCGGTGCGCAGGTCGATGACCAGGGGCCAGTTGGAGAACACCATGGGAAAGCCGGGGCGGACGGCATGGACCATGGCGAGGCTGGCCAGCGTTTCGGCCAGCGACTGGGCGAGGAAGCCGGCGAGCGTCGCCGGCGCCGTGGCCCCCGATTGCGCCGCGGTGATGCACGAGAGCGGCACGCCCGCCTCGATGCAGGCATAGACCACGTCGACCGCATCCTCGCCGAAGCGCAGGGGCGAGATCACCGGGCTGACATGGGCCTTGAGGAAGGGCCGCGCGGCGAAGGCGCCGTCGCCGCCGCCGGCGATGTCGAGCATGCGCACGATGGGGGCCACATGCTCAGCCAGGGTGAAGGCGGTGGCGACGGGTTTGGTGGTGTTGCGGATCAGGGCGTAGGCGGTGTTGACGTCGAGCTCGAACGGATCGGCGACGTCCGTGGCGATGCAGCAGCGGGTGAACCAGCTGACGTTGTCGAGCGTGTCCTGCAGGCGGGTGAAGTCGTGCAGGTCCTGCAGGGTGGAGGGGCGGTAGAGGCCCGAGGCGAGGTCGAGCGTCTGCACCGCCGCGCCGCCGGTGCCGAAATGCACGCGGTCGCCGCCGACCTGGATGCTGCGGGCGGGATCGCGGCCGTGCAGCGGAAAGGCGCGGGCGGCGCGGTCGATCGCGTCGTGGATCAGGGCGGGGGGCAGGCGGAGGCGGTCGTCCGGGCCGCGGCGGGCGCCGAGGGCGATCAGGTCGTCGGCGAGGCGGCCGGGAACCTCGCCCATGCCGAGCTCGTCCAGCAGGCGCAGGGCGGTGGCGAAGATCGCCTCCACCTCTGCCGGCCGGAGGGGGGCGTAGCGTCCGCCGGGCTGGCCCGGGGGGCTGGGGTTCACGCCTGCGGCGGCGCGCTGCGCCTGCTTGGCGCGTCGGCCGCCGGATCGTTTCGCGCGGTTCGGCTGCATGGGACCCTCCGGCCCTCAGTCGGGACGGGCGGAGGGGGCGGCGTCAATGGGCGCGGGGCGGCGCGGGGCGTCGCCGAAACTCGGTTTCGAGTTTTTCGAAACCAGGTCGCCGCCGGTTGATCGCGCGCGGCGGGGCGCGGAGGCTCGGCGGCGGCGAGGATCGAGGAGACGGGACCATGAGAACGCGCACCAGGGCTGTGGTCATCGGAGGCGGCATCGCGGGGTGTTCCACCCTTTATCACCTGACGCAGGAGGGGTGGACGGACGCGATGCTGCTGGAGCGGGACGAGCTGACCTCGGGCACCACGTGGCATTCGGCGGCGCAGGTCACGAATTTCGGCATGAACCAGACCATGGTGGGCCTGAAGTCGCATTCCATCCGGCTTTACAAGGAGTTGGCCGAGGATCCGGACTATCCGATCAACTACCACCACGGCGACGGCGGCATACGGCTGGCCGATGCCGAGGCGCAGATGGACGGCTACCGGCACTTCGCCTCCATGGCGCGGGGCATGGACGTGCATTTCGAGGTGATCGATGCCGCGGAATGCGCCCGTCGGCACCCGCTGATCGCCACGGACAACCTGCTGGGCGGGCTGTGGGACCCGCTGGACGGCGACATCGACCCCGCGCAGCTGTGCCAGGCGCTGGCGCGGCGCGCGCGCCGGGCGGGGGCGGAGGTGCACCGGCGCACGCCCGTCACCGGCCTGCGCCAGCTGAGCGACGACACCTGGGTCGTGGAGACGCCCAGGGGCGAGATCCATGCGGACGTGGTGGTCAACGCCTGCGGCTATCGCGTCAACGAGGTCGGCGCGATGATGGGCGTGCACCATCCGGTGATGTCGATAGAGCATCAGTACTTCGTCACCGACGAGATCCCCGCGATCCGCGAGGCCGGGCATCGCATGCCGCTGCTGCGCTGCCCGATCAGCGACTACTATTGCCGGCAGGAGAAGTTCGGCCTGCTGGTGGGGTTCTACGAGCAGGATTGCCGGACCTGGGGGATGGACGGGATCAGCCCGCATTTCTCGAACGATCTGTGCCCCGACGACCTGGACCGCATCGCCGACGTGCTGGAGGGGGCGTTCGCGCGCATGCCGGCGCTGACGGAGGCGGGGATCAAGACCATCGTCAACGGGCCGATCACCTATTCCATCGACGGCGCGCCGCTGGTCGGGCCGATCCCGGGCAAGCGCAACGCCTTCTGCATCATCGGGCTGCGCGCGGGTCTGGGCGAGGGCGGCGGCCATGGCTGGCTGCTGGCGCAGCAGATCGTGCATGGCGAGGCCTGCTACGACACCTGGCCGCTGGATCCGCGCCGCTTCGCCGGGCCGGCGAACGTGGAGCTGTGCGCGGTCAAGGCGATCGAGGAGTATCGGAACGAGTTCCGGTTCGAGCGCCCGCACGAGCATCGCCCCGCCGGGCGGCCGGCGCGCACCACGCCGCTGACCGCGGTGCTGGAGGCGGAGGGCGCGCATTTCGCCGTGGTGAACGGTTGGGAGCGGGCGGATTACTTCGCGCCCCCCGCGGGGGTCGAGGAGACGCTCGGCTACCGCTTCGACGCGACGCATGCGGTCGTGGCGGAGGAGGTGCGCGCGGTGCAGGAGGCGGCGGGCCTGGCGGAGGTCGACGGCTTCAACCGCCTGGAGATCACGGGCGCGGATGCGCGGGACCTGCTCGACCGGCTGGTCTGCGGGCGCGTGACGCGCCGGGCGGGGCGCGTGGGGCTGGGCTATCTGCTCAACGCCCAGGGCCGGGTGAAGGGGGAGGCGACGATCGCCAACATCCCCGCCGGACCGCAGGGGCCGGAGCGGCTGTGGTACGGCGCCGCCGCCGCGTCGGAGCTGCACGACATGGACTGGCTGCGCGCCCATGCCGGCCAGTCGGACGTGCAGGTGCGGTCGCTGACCGACGACTGGACGACGCTGGTGCTGGCCGGGCCCAAGTCGCGCGCGGTGCTGTCGG
>JBCBYE010000636.1:0-2721 GCA_039816075.1 Pseudomonadota bacterium
GAGCCGAAGGGTATCGCGCGCGGCGAGCCCGGCCGGCTGCGCCCCGGCGGCGGCCAGAGCCTCCGCCAGCGCTTCGGCCTCCTCGCGCGCGACAGAGATCTCGAACCCGTCCTCGCCGGTATAGCCGGAGCGGGTGAGGTCCACATCGATGCCTCCGACGGAGAGGGTCGCGGCGTCCATGAAGCGCATGGCCGAGGCGTCGCCGCCGGCGGCGGCCAGAACCTGCTCCGCCTCAGGGCCCTGAAGGGCGATCAGGGCGCGGTCCAGCGGCTCCACCTCGCAGACGTCGTCAAGCGCGCGCAGAAGCGCGATGTCCGCCTCCGCGTTCGCGGCGTTGACCACCAGCGCGAGGCGGTCGCCGCGATTGGCGAACATCAGGTCGTCGACGATGCCGCCCGCGTCGTTCGTGAACACGGCGTAGCGCTGGCGTCCCTCCGCCAGGCCCAGGGCGGCGGCGGGCGTCAGGCGCTCCAACGCCAGCATGGCGTCTTCCATCCGACCCGAGCGGGGCCGCAGCGCGACCTGTCCCATGTGCGACACGTCGAACAGCGCCGCGCCCTCCCGCGCCGCGGCATGCTCCTTGAGCGGGCCGGGCGCGTATTGCACGGGCATGTCCCAACCGGCGAATGCGGTCAGACGGGCGCCGTGGCGCGCGTGAAACGCGTGAAGCGGCGTACGCTTCAGCGGGGCGTCATGGTCGGTCAAGTTCCCCTCCGGACCCAAGCGAGCGGGGCCCGCGGCGCCTCCGCGCGGCCCTGTCGCCCCCGCTGTCCTTTCGCCTGAGATCGCTATCCCTTCGGCGGGCGCATCGCTGCGCCACTCTCCAGCGTGTCGTCCGTGCCTTGCCGGTCCTTTTGCCTGAGCGTTTCCGGGGCGGTTGCGCCTTCGGCCCTGACGACGTCGCGCCAGCGTCTCCCAACAAGGTCCTTCGATGCTACTCTGCCGCGCCCTGCGCGATCAACCGCGAAACGCGCCTATTCCGCCGGTTCGCGTGCGGCCTGAACGCGCGCCAGGGCCGCGTCGAGCGCCTCGGCCTGGCTGGCACGGGGCCCCGTGAGACGCGCGAAAAGGTCGTAGAGCACCGGCGTCAGCAGCAGCGTCAGCAGCGAGGCGCCGCCGAAACCGCCGATGACCACCATGCCGATGGCCTGCCGCGCCTCCGCCCCCGCGCCGGTGCTGAGCACCAGCGGCAGCGCGCCCAGCAACGTCGACACCACCGTCATCAGCACCGGGCGCAGCCGCGCCACCGACCCCTCCAGCGCCGCCTCGCGCACGCTCGCGCCCTGGTCGCGCAGCTGGTTCGCGAACTCCACGATCAGGATGCCGTTCTTGGCCATCAGCCCGATCAGCAGCACCAGCCCCACCTGGCTGTAGATGTTCAGCGTCATCTCGTAGGCCCACAGCGTCGCCAGCGCGCCGGTCACGCCCAGCGGCACCGTCAGCAGGATGGGCAGCGGATCGACGAAGCTTTCGAACTGCGCGGCGAGCACGAGGTAGACGATCAGCAGCGCGAAGAGGAACACCATCATCGCGCCTGAGGACGTTTCCAGGAACTCCTGGCTCTGCCCGTCGAAGGCGGTCTGCGCGTCGGCCGGCAGCACCTCCGCCGCCGCGTCGAGCACGTCCTGGATGGCCTGGCCGATGGCATAGCCGTCGTTGGTCGAGCCGGAGATCTCGATGGCCGGCAGGCGGTTGAAGCGGTTCAGCTCCGGCGTCGCGGCCCCTTCGGACGTGGTCAGCAGCGCCGAGAGCGGGATCAGCCGCTGGGTGGAGCGGGAGCGGACATACATTTCGCCCAGATCGTCGGCGGTGGCGCGGGCGGCTTCGCGCGCCTGCAGGATCACCGGGTATTCGCGGCCGCGGTCGATCCACTGCGTGGCCTCCCGCCCCGCGAAGAAGGTCTGCAGCGTGGCGGCGACGTCCTCCACCGCGACGCCCAGATCATCCGCGAGGGCGCGGTCGATCTGCACACGCACCTCCGGCTGGGTGCGCTCGTAATCGGTGTCGAGGTTGCGCAGGTTCGGATTCTCCCGCAGGCGATCCAGCAGCAGGATCGACCATTCGCGCACGCTGTCGAAGTCGGGCCCCAGCACCTTGACCTGCAGAGGCGTGCGCGAGCCGCGCAGGCCCAGGCCCGTGGGCTGGATCGGAAAGGCGCGTGCGCCGGGGATGCTGGTCATCGGCCCGAAAAGGCTTTGCACGATGGCGGCGGAATGGCGCTCCCGCCGGTCCCAGTCGGACAGGCGCACGACGACGAAGGCGCGGTGCGTCAGGCGGCGGAAGCCGATGATGGAGAAGATGCGCTCCGCCTCCCCGCTTTCGGACAGGGGGGCGAGGCGACGCTCCACCTCCCTCACTTCGCGGTCGGTGAAGCCGGTCGTGGCACCCTGGGGCGCGGAGACGGCGACGAAGAACACGCCCCGATCCTCGCGCGGCGCAAGCTCCTGCGGAACCTCCTGATAGAGCTGCCACGCGGAGGCGCCGATGACGGCGGCGACGGCCACCACGATCAGCGGCCAGCCGAGCACGGCGCGCAGCACGCGCCGGTAGCCGCCCTCAACCCACGAAAAGGTCCAGTTCACCCCCCGCTCCAGCATGCCGCCGGAGCCCTGGCGCAGGACCGCGCGGCACAGCACCGGCGTCAGCGTGAGCGCGACGAAGGTGCTGGCGACCACGGCCAGCGCCAGCACGATGCCGAATTCGGTGAAGAGACGCCCGACC
>JBCBYE010000004.1:0-22924 GCA_039816075.1 Pseudomonadota bacterium
ACCAGAACGTCGGGCGCGTGCCCGCCGCCGGCGCCCTCGGTGTGATACATGTGCAGAAGCCGCCCCGCCGCCGCCGCCATGGTATCCTCGGCGAAGCCGAACTCGTTGAGCGTGTCGGTATGGATATGCACCGAGAAGTCGGCCCGATCCGCCGCGATCAGGCAGCCGTCGATCACCGCCGGCGAGGCCCCGAAATCCTCGTGGATCTTCACCCCCAGCGCGCCGCCCGCAACGCTCTCGGCGACCGCATCGGGGTTCGACGCGCCCCGGCCCAGAAAGCCGAAGTTCAGCGGATATTCGTCGCAGGCCAGGATCAGCCGGCCCAACGTGTCGGGGCCGGAGCAGCTGACGTCGAAATGCGGCCCCGGCGACATGCCGATCATCGTGGTGCAGCCGCCGGCCAGCGCGTGATGCGCCTGCTGGGGACTGAGGAAATGCGCATGCGCCTCCACGATCCCCGGCGTGACGATGCAATGGTCGCCATGGATCACGGTGGTGTTCGGCCCGCAGACCAGCGCGTCGTCCACGCCGTCCATGATGTCCGGGTTGCCGGCCTTGCCCAGCGCCACGATGCGGCCGCGTCGGATGCCGATATCCGCCTTGAGCACGCCCGCCGCCGGGTCCAGCACCAGCGCGTTCTGGATCACGCAGTCCAGCGCGCCCGAGGCGTCGGTGCCGTCATGCTTGAAGCCCTCGCCGTCGCGCATGGTCTTGCCGGCGCCGGTGGTCAGCTCGTCGCCCTTGCGGGTCAGGTCCCGCTCCACCTGCGCGATCAGCGAGGTGTCGCCGAGGCGCACGCGGTCGCCCGTAGTCGGGCCGAACAGGCGCGCATAGTCGGATCGGGACATCTTCATGGCAGGTACCCCTCGTCGCGCGCCTTGGCGAAGGCCGCGTTCTTGACGGCCGGATCGTCGAGCGCGCCCTGCGCCAGGCCGGCGAAGCCGTGGGCCTCGCGCGCGCCGGCATAGGGCGCCAGCGTCACGGCGACCGCGATGCCCGGATCGAACCGCGCGCCGCCGCCCGAGGGGCGGTCGAGCCGCATGCCCCAGGCCGCTTCGCGGTCGAACTTCAGCGCCTTGTTGACCTCGAAGAAATGGGCGTGGGCGCGCACCTGAATGGTGCGGTCGCCGGTGTTCAGCACTTCCAGCTCCCGCCGCTCGCGTCCCGCGTTCAGCTCGATCTCGCCCTCGGCCGGGATCACCTCGCCCGGGATCGGCGCGCCGTCGGGGGCGATGGGGTCGAACACCGTCACCAGCTTGGTGCCCTCGGCCATCGAAACCTCCACCGACACCACGCGCAGCATGGCCGGCACGCCCGGCAGCACGTCTTCGGGCGCCAGGATCGTCGGGGCCATGGAGACCAGAGCGGGCGTGTCGAGCCCCTTGCGCGCCGCCAGCAGCAGCTCGTCGGCGATCAGCGCGTTCGCCTCCGGCAGGCTCAGGCGCACGCCTTCGCGGCGGTAGCGGCGGGCGAGTTCCGCCGCCTGAAAGATCAGCAGACGGTCGACCTCGGTGGGCGAGAGGTTCATGGGCGCGGCCTTTCAGTTGATGAAGAGGCGGTCGGGCGGGGGGCGAAGCTGGGCGATTTCCGCCAGCGGCGAGAAGGCGGCGGGGCGCTGATCGGGCGGCGGCGGACCCGCCGCCTCGGCCAGCGCCGGGCGCAGGGCGATGAGGGCGCGCTGCGCGTCGAGCGCGCCGATCAGCGACAGGCGCACGGCGGCCGAGGCCAGCGACTGCGCCGCCCCATGGGCCGACGCCGCCAGCGCCAGCGCCAGGTCGAGCCCCATCGATCGGAAGACGGCCCCCTGCGCCGCCGGCAGATGCCCCGGCGCCTCCCCCGCCAGCGCGGCCTCGCGCAGCGCCAGCGCCGCGCCATCGCCCAGCCGGGCGGCGGCGCCGAGGAACGCCTGTCCCGCCTCGGCGCTGCGCGCGCGCAGAGGTTCGGCCCAGAAGGCAAGGTCGATTTCGCGGTCGACATCGGCGGGGTCGCCGCCCGCCTCCGCCGCGCGATGCGCCATCGCCAGAGCCACGCGGTCGAAGGGCGCCCAGCGGCCCAGCATCTCCGCCTCCAGCCAGGCGGCGAAGCCGCGCCGGTCCACGCGCCCGTCCGCCAGCGCCGCCTCCAGCCCCCAGGAATAGGCGAAGGCGCCGCTGGGAAAGGCGCTGTCGGCCAGCTGCATCGCGGCGAGCACGCCCGGCGACGTCACGTCCCGCCCTCCGTGATCGCCCGTCCGCCGCCGCCGGGCGCCGTCTCGCCCCGGACGTGATCCGGGGCCTCCTTGGCCGGCCAGGGGCGCGCCCCTGCGAGGCGGAGCGCGCCCGACAGCCACGGCCGCGAAGATGAAAAACCCCGCCTCGTCCGGCGGCGCCCCGCCTCGACCGCCCCTCCAGGCCCCGCCGAAGGAGGCCCCGGATCAAGCCCGGGGCGAGACGGCGCGGAAGGGGTGGGAGCGGCGAAATCGGCTCGGTCGCGCGCCTGGCCCGGGCGCGCCAAAGGGCGCTTCGGGGCCGCCCTCACGACTCCGCCTCCGGCGCCAGCCGCTCGACCTCGAAGGCGCACAGCGCCTCGGCATCCGCAAGGCGCGCGCGATAGGCCGCCTCGGGCGCGTCCATGTGGATCACCAGCGCCGCGCCGTCGAAATCCGTCTTCCAGTGCAGGTTGCCGCAGAACCAGCCCAGCCGCGCGGCCGAGGCCGCGTCGCGCGGCGTCAGCCGCAGCCGCGGCCCCCCGTCGACCCGCGCCACCACCGCCAGATCGAGCGCCAGCAGCAGAACCGCGCCGTCGGGGATGTCCGGGCTCTCGCGCGGCAGGCGGATCGCCACGTCGCGCCCCCGGTCCGTCTCCACCCGCAGACGCTTGCGCGCCGCATCGGCCCGCGCCAGCCGCACCGTCTCCACCGCAGCGGCGGGCAGCGCATGCAGCCGGTCGTGCCAGGGCGGGTCCGACGCCCGCCCCAGCACCGCTTCGATTATGAGAGGTCCCGAGGTCAGAACTTCTCCCAGTTCCCCGACTGCTCGAAGGCATGCGCGGCCTGGTACAGCGTCTTCTCGTCCCACATCTTGCCGACCAGCTGCAGACCGACCGGCAGATCGTCCGACAGACCGCAGGGGATCGAGATCGCCGGGTGATGCGTGATGTTGAAGGGCGAGGTGTTGGGCAGCATCTCGAAGGCCCGCGCGCAATAATCCTCGCGGCTGGCATCCTCGGGCGGCAGCTCCGACGCCACCAGCGGCGTGGTGGGCATCAGCAGCATGTCGTAATCCGCGAGAACCTGGTCGTAGGCGGCGCGCAGGCGGCGCACCAGGTTCACCGCCTTGCCGTAGTAACGCTTGCCGAACATCTTGTCGGCCCAGGCGCCGAACATCATGGTCAGCTTCAGCGTCTCCGACAGCTCGTCCGCCCGCTCGCGCCACTTGGAATGGGCGTCCATCAGCGACGTCATGTAAAGATCGTCGCGGCTGACGTTGTAGCCGTCGCCCAGCATCATGGTCTGGGTCAGCCCCTCCAGCCCGATGGGCACCCAGATCGCCGGGCCCAGCAGGTGCATGGGGATCGACACCTCGTCGACCGTCGCGCCCAGCTTCTTGAGCTTCTTGGCCGCGTCCTTGACCTTCTTGTCGACGCCGGCCTGGGACTGCGGATGGCCGAAACCCTCCTTCAGCACGGCGATCTTCAGACCCTTGGCGCCCTTGTCGAGCGCCTCGGTGTATTTGGCCGTCTTGATCGTGTTGATCTGCCGCCAGTCGTAGTGGTCCGGGCCGGCCATCACCTCGAGGAACAGGGCGTTGTCCGCGACGCCCTTGGTCATCGGGCCGGTGTGGTCGAAATAGGGCTCGATCGGCATGATGCCGGTATAGGGCACCAGCCCGTGCGTCGGCTTCATGCCCACGATGCCGGAATAGGACGCCGGCATGCGGATCGAGCCGCCCTGGTCGCCGCCGATGGCCATGTCGACCTCGCCGTTCCCCACCACGGCCGCCGAGCCGGAGGAGGAGCCGCCCGCCGAATAGCCCATCTTGTAGGGGTTGTGCACCGGCCCCTGCGCGCCCGTATGCGACCCGCCCGAGAGGCAGAAGCACTCGCACTGCACCTTGCCCATGCAGGTCGCGCCGGCGTCCAGCAGCCGCGTGACGATGGTCGCGTCGATCTCCGGCATGTAGCCTTCGAGCGTCGCGGCGCCGTTCATCATCGGCAGGCCCGCGACCAGCACGTTGTCCTTGGCGGCGAAGGTCTTGCCCTTCAGCTTGCCGCGCGAGGCGCCCTTGATCTCGGATTTGACGTACCAGGCGTTGAGCGGATTGTCCTCGGGCAGCGGACGATGGCCGGGCGTGCGCGGATACTTCACCAGCGGCAGCTCGTCGGGCATCTTGTCGACGACGTTGTAGGCCTCGACATAGCCCTCCATCAGGCCGCGGAAGCTGTCCACGTCCGCGGGGCTGAGGTTCAGGCCCATCTCTTCCGAGACGTCCTTCACCTGCTCATGGGTGGGCATGGGGATGGTCATGGCGCGGCTCCCTGTTCCGGTGCGGGTTTCTTGTTGGAACGCGGGCCGCGACGGGCCCGCGGCGCAAGGCGGGCTCAGCCGGCGGCGAAGCCCATGTATTCGCTGACCGCGCGGGCGTCCGCCAGCTGATCGCGCGGGATCTCGTGGTCGAGCTCTCCGTTGGCGATGGCGTAGACGCGGCCGCACAGGCCCGTGATGAAATCGAGGTTCTGCTCCACCAGCACGATGGTCAGATCGCCGCGCGCGGCCAGCAGCGTCAGCGTCTCCTCGATCTCGTCGATGATCGACGGCTGGATGCCCTCGGTCGGCTCGTCCAGCAGCATCAGCTTGGGCCGACGGCACAGGCAGCGGGCCAGCGCCAGCAGCTGCTGCTCGCCCCCCGACAGCGCCCCGCCGCGGCGGTCCAGCAGACGCACGAGGCGCGGGAACAGCTCCAGCACCTCCTTGATGCGCGGCGCGGGATCCTCGCCTTCGATCGCCACGCCCACGGCCATGTTCTCTTCGACGGACAGGTTGGGAAAGATCTCCCGCCCCTGGGGCACCAGGCCCAGTCCCGCCTTGGCGCGCTGCGCGATGGTCAGGCCGCGGATGTCCTGGCCGTCGAACGACACCTCGCCGCCCGTGACCTTGACGAAGCCCATGATGGCCCTCAGCAGCGTGGTCTTGCCCATGCCGTTATGGCCCAGGATGCCGACCACCTCGCCCGCCTCGGCATGGAAATCGACGTTGTGCAGGGCCGGAACGACCCCGTAGGCGGCCTTCAGGCCCTTGACCTCAAGCAGCGACATCGGCGGCCTTCCCCAGATAGATCTCCTGCACCTTCGGATCGCGCATGATCTCGTCCACCGACGCCTCGGCGAACACGGCGCCGCGATGGAACACCGTCACCTGCTTGGCGATCTGGCGGATGAAGGCCATGTCGTGCTCCACCACGATGACCGAGGCATGGCCGGCGATCTCCTTGACCAGCCCGGCCAGCCGGTCGCGCTCGTCGCCGGTCATGCCGGCGGCGGGCTCGTCCAGCAGCACCAGCTCGGGCTCGGCCGCCAGCACCATGGCCAGCTCGATCAGCTGGCGCTGTCCGTGGGCGAGCACGCCGACCTCGCGCTTGGCCAGGTCCTGCACGCCGCAGCGCACCAGCATCTTCTCGGCCTGCTGGTTGGCGGAGCGGCCGATATGCTTGCGCTTGGCGGCCAGGCGCACGTTCTCGTAGGCCGACAGTCCGTCATAAAGGTTGGGCACCTGCGTCTTGATGCCGATGCCCAGGTTCACGATCTCATGCGTGTTCCATCCCTCGATGCGCCGGCCCTTGAAGGTGACCGACCCTTCGGTGGGCGTCAGCTGCCCGGTCAGGCACTTGAAGAAGGTGGACTTGCCGGCGCCGTTGGGGCCCAGCAGACAGCGCAGCTCGCCGTCCTTGAGCGCGAAATCCACATGGTCCACCGCCGTGACGCCGCCGAAGCGCATCGTCAGGCCCTGGGCTTCGATGACGTGATACTCGCTCATGCGCTCACTCCGCGGGCTGACGTTCGACGGCGGACGCGCCCGTCTTGGGGTCCAGCCCCTCGCGCTGCCGCCGCATGATCGTGAACAGATCCAGCGCCCACATGCGGAAGCTGGGCACCACGCCCTTGGGCAGGACCAGCACCAGCGCGATCAGGATGGAGCCGAGCAGAACCTGGTTGTTGATCAGCTGCATCTCGCCCAGCGTCAGGCTGAGCCATTGCAGCCCCACCGCCCCCAGGATCGGCCCGATCAGCGTGCCCACGCCGCCCGCCATGGCCCAGATCAGCGCCTGCGCCGAACGCTCCAGGCTGAAGGCGTTGGGATCGATGAAGGTCTGGTAGGTGGCCCACATGGCGCCGGCCAGCCCGGCGATGCCCGCGCCCAGCGCGAAGACGATCACCTTGTGCCGCCGCACGTCGTAGCCCAGCAGCGAGGACCGCATCTCGTTCTCGCGGATGGACACGCTCACGCGCCCGAAATCCGAGGCGATCAGCGCCTTCAGGCCGATGTAGACGATCAGAAGGATGCCCATGAAGACGCGGAACATCTCCGACGGGTCCAGCAGCTCCCGCCCCCCATAGACCCCGGGCAGCGACAGCGTGGGGATCGAGGGGATGCCGTTGAAGCCGCCCAGCCGCGCCTTGCCGATGACGTATTCGGGGCCCGACGTGTGGTTGATCAGCTTGAACAGGATCAGCGCCACCACCAGCGTCACCACGCCCATGTAGACGTCCGACAGGCGCCCGTAGAACATGAAATAGCCCAGCCCCGCCCCGAAGGCCGCCGGCAGCAGAAAGGCCAGCGCGAAGGGGCCCGCCGTGGTGCCGAGGTTGATCGACGCGACGGCGAAGGTGTAGCCCCCCAGCCCGAAGAACGCCGCCTGGCCGAAGCTCAGGATGCCGCCCAAGCCCCAGATGTAGGCCAGGCTCAGCGCGTAGACCGCCAGCACCACGTAGCTGATATAGGTGTAGACGGCGAAGATCTCGAACCAGATCGGCACGCCGAACATCACGACCAGACCCGCGATCACGCAGATGTGGAAGCCGATGTCCTTCCAGAGAGGCTTTTCCATCGTCTCAGGTTCCTCTCGCTCAGATGCTGCGGGTGAAGATGCGGCCGGTGATGCCCTGCGGCAGCACGCGCAGCAGGATCAGCGCGGCCAGCAGCAGCGCCGCGTCGCCATAGACCGGACCCGCCTGGAACGTCACCGCCTGGCTGATGGAGCCCAGCGCCGCGGCGGAGCTGAGCGTGCCGGCCACCACCGCCGCGCCGCCCGTCACCACGGTGATGAAGGCCTGGCCGATGAAGTTGACGCCCATGGACGGCACCACGCCGGTCACGGGGGCCAGCAGACCGCCCGCCAGCCCCGTCAGCGCCGCGCCCACGCCGAAGGTCGCCATGTAGACGAACGTCGCGTTCACCCCCAGCGCCTGCGCCATGCCCGGGTTCTGCATCACCGATCGCGCGATCAGGCCCCAGCGGGTGAATTTCAGCACCGAATAGATGCCCAACAGGAACATCGCCGCGAAGAAGATCAGCGCGAGGTTGTAGATGGAGATCGTGTAGGTCTCCGACACCCTCAGCGCGCCCAGCGGCGTCGACACGCCCTCGGTCGTGTTGCCGAAGATCATGGTCACGCCGCCGATCATCAGCAGGCTCAGCCCCCAGGTGGCCAGCAGACTGTCCAGCATGCGGCCGTAGAGCCAACGGATGATGCAGCGCTCCACCAGTATGCCGAACAGCCCCACCACCAGCGGCGCCAGCACCAGAATGCCGATCCACAGGGGCACGCCCTGCTGGTTGGAGATGACGACCGTATAGCCGCCGAGCATCAGGAACTCGCCATGGGCGATGTTGATGACGCGCATCATGCCGAAGATGATCGCCAGGCCCGAGGCCAGCAGCACCAGCCACGCCACCGCGCGCAGCATCTCGACGAAGACGATCAGGGCGAAATCCATGGACGGCGGCTCCTAAACGCTGGCCGCGCCGGCCTGGGCCGGCGCGCCGCCCTCACGGGGCGGCGGCGCCCCGTCGGGGCGCCCTGGGTCGGTTCATGGGGGACCGCCGCCGCGGCAAGCGGGCGTCGCGGCGACGTCCCCGGCCGGCCCCGCCCGGCGATCGCGCGCGGCGGGGCCGAACGGAGGATCTCAGCGCGTCAGAGCGAGATCTCGTGGTGCACGTTCGCGTCCGGCGTTTCCTCGAGGTTGCACACCATCTGCGTGTCGAGGGGCGGCGCCTGCTCGAACTTCTCCTTGATGATCCATGTGCTGTCGCGCACCTCGGCCACGTAGACGTCGCGGATCGCATGGTGCGTGAGCGGATCGATGGAGACGTTGCCCGACGGCATGGAGTAGGTCTTGCCCGAGCGGATGACCTCCAGGATCGGGTCGCGCTCCAGCGTGCCGGCTTCGCGCACCGCGTCGGCCCAGATCATCATGCCTTCCCAGGTGCACTCCGCCAACTCCGACAGCAGCGGCGTGTCGTCGGGATACTCGGCGTTGATCTTCTCGATCCACGCCTTGTTCTCGGGGCTGTCGATGGTGTCGTAGTAGCCGTAGCAGGTGAGGATGCCGTTGTGCTCCTCGGGCGTGGTGATGACCGGCTCCGGCCCCGCCGCGCCGAAGGTGGTGGAGGCCATGGGGATCTGATCCTTCATGCCCGCCGCCGCCCACTGGCGGTAGAAACCCAGATGCGCCGTGCCGACCAGCACCGACATCACCATGTCCGTGCCCGAGGCCTGGATCTTGGAGATGGTCGAGCCGAACTGGGTCACGTCGAGCGGGAAGAACTCCGTCTCCACCACCTCGCCGCCGTTCTCCTCGACATAGCGCTTCACCCAAGCGGCGGTGATCTGGCCGTAATTGTAGTCGGCCGCGATGGTGTAGACCTTCTTGCCCCACAGGTTCATCACGTGCGGCACCAGCTTCTCGACCGTCTGGGCCGGCGTGGTGCCCAGGTTGACCGAGTTGCCGTCGCAGACGCCGCCCTCGTAGAGCGTGTTGTAGAAGTAGAGCGTCTTGAAGCGGTGGAAGATCGGCCGGATCGTCTCGCGCGAGGCCGACGTGATGCCGCCATGCACGACCGACACGCGGTCGCGCAGCGCCAGCTGCGTGGCGAACTGCGAGTAGAGCGACATGTTCGACTGCGGGTCATAGACCACCGACTCGACCGGGCGGCCCAGCAGGCCGCCGCCGTCGTTGATCTCCTTCACCGCGAGCTGAAGGATCTGGTTCATCGGGATGCCGGCGAAGTCGATGAACCCGCTGAGGTCGTGCAGACCGCCCACGAGGATCGGACCGTCCTGCGCGTAGGTGGCGGCGGGGAACGGAAGCGCTCCGGCTGCGCCGAGCGCGGCGGCGTTTCTCAGGAAGCTGCGGCGGGACTGGGCCATGGGCGGGCTCCTCCGTGTTCGTTGCCTTTTCCACTATTTCCATGGAACGGCGGGTTGGGACATGGCGTCAAAGGGGAATGCCGCTTGTCCGGACGAATTAACGCCTCAGGCGGGACATAGCGCGGATTTTAGGCGCCTCACGCGTGAATCGTGCAAACGGCGCCGCGCCCATAGGCGCCTGCCCAAGGACTGAACGGTTTCAAACCGCCTCGAATCGCTCGAATCGGTTGCGCCTAGTCGATCAGTCCGGCGCGAAGCGCCTTGATCGCCGCGTGCTGCTTGGACGAGGCGCCCAGCTTCCGGCAGGCGTTGCGCAGGTGATAGTTCACCGCGGAGGGGGTCAGGCCCAGCCGCGCCGCCGTCGCCTCCGTGGTCAATCCCTCGGCGGTCCAGTGCAGCGCCTCCACCTCGCGCGCCGTCACATCGTCCGGCGCGGCGGCGCTGCGCGCGCCGCCCTCGCCCATCATCTCGTCATGGTAGCGCACCGCGAACAGCTGGATCTGCGCGGCCGCGCCCGCCACCGCGTCCTCCAGCGCCCGCCGGTCGTCCGCGACCAGCGAGAACACCGCCGCCTCGCCGTCGGGCCCGTAGATCGGCACCGACCAGCCTTCGGCGATGCGGAAGGCCCGCGCCTCGTGGAACACCAGGCGCTGAGCCTTGGAAAACCGCGACAGGAATGCGCCGTGCCCCCAGCGGAACGGCAGGCGCGCCCGCCGCGCCACCTGGATGACCGGATCGCGCAGCTGGTAGCTGCGCCCCAGATAGCGGTCCTTCCATTCGTCTGGATAGCTCGCCTGCAGCGCGCAGGGCGCGGCCGGCGCGCGTCCCCGCGGCGGGCGCATCACGAAATACGAGAAATCGCGCACGCCCACCGCCTCGGCGAAGCGGCGCGCCGAGGCGACCAGTCCGTCGATCCCGGCGGCCAGCTGCGGCTGCACCTCATTTTGCAAGATTTGACAGTTCATAGGCCCCGGCGACCGCGTTAGCGTCATGGGAACGAAACGCTACGGCAGGGAAGGACGGTCTGCAATGAAGACCACTCGCAAGCTTCTGGGCGGCGCGGCGGCCGCCGCGCTTCTGGCCGCGCCGGCGATGGCCGACGTGGTGAAGATCGGCGTGCTCGCGCCGCTGACCGGCCCCACCGCCTCGGACGGCGAAGAGTTCGTGCGCGGCGTCGAATGGGCCGTCGAAGAGGCCAACGAAGCCGGCGGCGTCGCCGGCCACACGTTCGAGGTCGTCGTGGCCGACGTGAAGGACCATTCGGCCGCCAACGTCTCCTCCGCCGCCGAACGCCTTCTGGGCACGGACGGGATCGAGGTGATCCTGACCGGCTACGCCTCGCTGTCCCTCTTCGAAGTGGACCTGATGGCCGAGTACGGCATGCCCTACATCGCCGCCGGCCCGTCCCCGTCCTTCGCGGCGATCACCACCAAGGACATCGACGCCTACTGGTGCTGCTACTCCTACACCGCCGACTTCAAGGGCTACGAGACCGACGTGCTGCCCTACATCGAAGAGCTGGGCGAGGCCGGCAAGATCGATCTGGGCGAGCGCAAGCTGGCCATGATCTCCTCCGACAACCCCTACTCCAAGACCATCTCCGAAGGCATGAAAGCCAGCTTCGAGGCCGCCGGCTGGACCGTCACGGTGGACGAGCTGGTGCCCTTCGGGGAGGTCGGCGACTGGCGCGCGATCCTCGCCAAGGTCCGCGCCGACGCGCCGACGCTGGTGGTGAACACCGACTACATCCCCGGCAACTCCGCCCTCTTCCTCAAGCAGTTCCTGGAGCAGCCCACGGAGTCGCTGGTGTTCCTGCAATACGCGCCCTCCGTGCCGGAGTTCGTGGAGCTGACCGGCGACGCCTCCACCGGCGTCCTCTACAACCTCATCGGCGGCGCGCTCGACACGCCCAAATGGCCGCGGGGCGAGACGCTGATGGACGCCTACGAGGAACGCTACGGCGTGGAATCCGGCGCCTACGGCGTCGGCCTCTACGAGATGACCAACCTCTACTTCAACGCCCTGCGAGAGGTCGGCGACCCCACCGACCGCGAAGCCATCGGCGAGGCGATCGGGCGCCAGAAGCAGGAGACGGTGGCCGGCAACATCGAGTTCGACCCCGCCACCCACGTCGCCCTCCAGTCCAACGACCACGTGCCCGTCAGCTTCTGGCAGATCCAGGACGGCGCGCGCGTGATGGTCGGGCCCGAGAAGTTCTCGGCCGGCGAGTTCCAGGTCCCGCCGTGGATGTCGCAGTGACGACCGCAACGACCCAGCGGACGCCGCTCAGGTGACCGCCCTCTTCGAAGCCGAAGGCCTGACCAAGGCCTTCGGCGGCCTTCGCGCGGTGGACGGCGTGTCCTTCCGCGTCGCGCCGGGCGAGATCCTCGGCATCGCCGGCCCCAACGGCTCCGGCAAATCCACGCTCTTCAACATCATCACCTCCATTCCCTACCGGGCCGACGCCGGCCGCGCCCTCTTCGACGGCGCCGAAATCCAGCGCATGCCCCCCCACCGCCTCGCCCGCTCCGGCCTCGCCCGCACGTTCCAGCGCGAAAGCGTCTTCCCGACGCTCTCCGCCGTCGACAACGTGCTGGTGGCGGTTGAGCATTCCGGCGCTTCCCGCGGCCTCTCCGCCGACGCCAAGGCGGCCGAGGCCGCCCTCGACCGCGCCGGCTTTCCCGCGACGATGCACAACACCCCCGCCGGCGCCCTGCCCGTCTACCACCGCAAGCTGGTGATGATCGCCGGCGCCCTGGCGCTCGCCCCCCGTCTTCTGCTGCTGGACGAGCCCGCCTCCTCCCTCACCCAGCCCGAGATCGCCCGCATGCGCGCCGTGATCGAGCGTCTGAAGGCCGAGGGCGTCACCATCCTGCTGATCGAGCATGTCCTGCCCCTGCTCACCGCCGTCTCCGACCGCCTGCTGGTCCTCGACCAGGGCGCGGTGATCGCCCAAGGGCGGCCCGCCGACGTCATCGCCGACCCGAAGGTCATCGAGGCCTATCTGGGCGGTGCCCCCGCCGACGAGGACTCCGCATGACCGCGCTTCTCGAACTCAACGCCCTCTCCGGCGGCTACGAGCCCGTGCAGATCTTCAAGGACGTCTCGTTGACCATGCAGCCGGGCGAGGCCATCGGCCTTTTCGGCCCCAACGGCCATGGCAAGACCACGCTCCTGCGCACCGTCTCCGGCCTCATCGACCCGTGGTCCGGCGACGTGATCTTCGAGGGAGAGCGCCTCAACCGCCCCGGCGCCCGCGCCGCGCGCCGCTCCCGCAACCTCAACTACGACCTGCTCACCCGCCGCCGCATGGACCCCAAGCGCGTCGCCCGCGCCGGCCTGATCCACGTGCAGCAGGGCAACCTGCTGTTCCCCGAAATGACGGTGGCCGAGACGCTGAGCATCGCCCCCGCCGCCACCGGCTCCCGCGGCGACCCCAGGGCGCTGACCGACGAGGCCCTGACCCTCTTCCCCCGCCTGACCGAGCGCCTCGACAGCAAGTGCCGGTTCCTCTCGGGGGGCGAGCGTCAGATGCTCTCCGTCGCCTGCGGCCTCATCGCCGCCCCGCGCCTTCTGATCCTCGACGAGCCCACCCTCGGGCTGTCGCCGAAACTCCGGCAGGAGCTCGCCGCCGCCATCCGCGCCGTGCGCGCCAAGGGCGTGCCCCTGATCGTGGTGGATCAGGACGTGGAGTTCCTCGAAAGCCTCATCGACACCCTCTACCTCTTCGACCACGGCCGCATCTCGGGCCGCATGGCCAAGGAGGAGATGCCCTCCCACGCCGAGATCATGCGCATGCTCTTCGGCGACGCCGCGGCGGAGGCCCCCGCATGACCCTCGAAACCCTCGGCTTCATCCTCACCGGCGGCCTCGTGCTGGGCGCCCTCTACGCCCTCATGGCCACCGGCCTCGCCGTCGTGTGGACGACGCTGGGCATCTTCAACTTCGCCCACGGCGCCTTCATCGCCGTGGGCGCCTACGCCGCCTGGCAGATCGGCGCCGGCGACGCCTGGGGTTTCGGCGCCCTCGCCGGCGCGATCGCGGCGGTCGCGATCCTCGCGGCCTTGGGCGCCGGCCTCCACCAAGCCCTCGTCCGCCCGTTCGAACGCCAACCCAACATCGTCCTGATCTCAGTCATCACCACGCTCGCCGGCGCCCAGATCCTGGAAAACCTCCTGATCCTCATCTGGGGCCCCCGCCCCAAGCAGATCGAGGCCTTCGTGGGCGGCGAGGCCCGCCTCGCCGGCATCACCCTCAGCTGGAACGAGGTGGTGCTGCTCGCCACCATCGCGCTGACCCTGCTGGCCCTCGGCGGGTTCCTGCGCACCAACCCCATCGGCCGCTCCATGCGCGCGGTGGCGCAGAACCGCGAGGCGGCGCAGCTGCTGGGCCTCGACGTGCCGCGGCTCTACGCGCTCTCGTTCGCGCTTTCGGCGGCCATGGCGGGCCTCGCCGGGGTCTTCATCGGCGCCACGCGCTTCATGTCGCCGACCATGGGGGCGGACCCGCTGCTCAAGGCCCTGATCGTGGTGATCTTCGGCGGCGTCGCGCGCTTCACCTCGCCCATCTACGCCGCCTTCATCGTCGGCATGGTGGAGGCCTTCGCCTCCTTCTACGCCGGCCTCTACTGGACGCCCGCCATCCTCTTCGCCCTGATGATCGGCGTGCTGGTCGTCGCCCCCGAAGGCCTTTTCGGCCGCAAGAGCCGGACGGTCTGACGATGCGTTACGATCCGCCCTTCCACCGCTCCACCGGCCTCTGGCCCGCCGTCACGGCCTTCGCCGCGCTGGCGGTCTTTCCGCTGGTCAACGACGACAACTACCTGCAGCACCTGATGGTGCTGGTGATGGTCTACGCCATCGTCGCGGCCAGCTGGGACCTGAGCCTCGGCTGGGGCGGCCTCTTCAACTTCGCCCATGTCGCGCTTTTCGCCACGGGCCTCTACGCCTACGGCATCCTCGCCAAGACCCTCGGGGTGTCGCCCTGGCTCGCCATCCCCCTCGGCGGCGTCGCCGCCATGGCCGTCGCGGCCCTCATGACCGCGCCGGTCCTGCGCCTCGACGGCATCTACGTGATCCTCGTCACGCTCGCCGTCTCCCAGCTTCTGTTCCAGATCGTCATCAGCCAGTCCGACGTCACGGGCGGCGCCTCGGGCATGGTCACGCTGCCCTCCCTCAAATGGGACGGCTACAGCTTCGTGCGCGACGGCAAGATCGGCTACTATTACGTCGCCCTCGCCCTGCTCGCCGCCGCCATGGCGTTCCTGCAATGGCTGGTGCGTGCGCCCCTTGGCCGCGCCATACGCGCCCTGCGCGACAACAAGCACTACGCCGTCAGCCGCGGGGTGCCGGAGGCGCGCACGCGCCTCCTCGCCCTGCTGGCCAGCGCCGCGCCGGCCGGCGTCGCCGGCGCCTTCTACGGCAGCTACATCCGCGTCGCCTCGCCCGACATCTTCGGCATCGGCACGCTGACGCTCCTGCTCTCGATCCTGCTGCTGGGCGGGGCCGGCACCCTCTGGGGGCCCGTCGCCGCCGCCTTCGCCGTGACCCTGATGTCCGAGGCCATCGCCGGCCTCGGCCCCTGGCGCGAGATCCTGATCGCCGTCGCCATCGTCGCCGTCATGGCCTTCTACCCCGGCGGCCTCTGGGCCGCGGTGCAGGAGCTGCGCGAGGCCGCCGCCACCGCCCTTTCCCAGATGCGTGCCACCCGCAACCGCTCCACCCGGGCCGCCGCCCGCGCCGCCCTCACGGGGGGCGCGAAAGAGACCTATATCGCCACCCCCCACGGCCGCATCGCCGTGGCGGATGGCGGCGGCAAGGGCCCCGCCCTCCTCTTCATCCACGGCAATTCCGCCTGCAAGGAGGCGTTCGCGCGCCAGTTCGAGGCCTTCGGCGCCCGCCACCGCGTCGTCGCCTTCGACCTGCCCGGCCACGGCGTCTCCGACAACGCCGATCCTGAAACCTCCTACAACATCCCCGCCTATGCCGAAGTGGCCGAGGCGGTGATCGACGCGCTGAACCTCGACACCCCCGTTGTCTTCGGCTGGTCCCTCGGCGGCTACGTCGCCCTCGAACTCGCCGCGAGGGAGAAGAAACCCCTGGCCGGCCTCGCCATCGCCGGCACGTCGCCCCTGGCCCTCGCCCCCGACGACGTGGCCCGCGGCTACGACCCCGACAGCCATTTCATCTTCGCCGGCCGCCAATACCTGACGCGGGCCGAGGGCAAGATCTTCGCCGACGAGGCCTGCGCCCCGCGCGAGAACGGCGCCGCCTACATGCACGAGAATTTCCCGCGCACCGACGGCCGCGCCCGCGCCTACATGATCACCAAGTTCCCCGTCGTGAACTGGCCGCGCCAGATGCGGATGCTGCGCGAGGGACGCCTCCCCTTCGCCATCCTCAACGGCCATGACGACCCGTTCCTGAACCACGCCTACATCGCCGGCCTGACCTACGGCGACATCTTCCGCGGCGCGCCCTACGACATCCAGGGCGGCCAGCACGCGCCGTTCTTCAACACGCCCGAGGCGTTCAACGAGGCCTTCGCCGCCTTCGCCGCCGACTGCCTCGCCCGCCCCCGCAAGGCCGAAGGCGCCGCGGCCGGCGGCTGATCAGGCCGCGCCCGCCCGAGACGTCGCCTTGTCCAGCCGAACGCCCCGCAGCCGCAGCGCATTGGCGATGACCGAGACGGAGCTGAGGCTCATCGCCGCCGCCGCGATCATCGGCGACAGCAGCAGACCGAACATCGGATAAAGCACGCCCGCCGCCACCGGCACCCCCAGCCCGTTGTAGGCGAAGGCGAACACCATGTTCAGCCGCAGGTTCCGCAGCGTCGCCGTCGCCAGGCGCCGCGCGCGCAGCAGCGTGCGCAGGTCCCCGCCGATTAGCGTCACGCCGGCGCTCTCCAGCGCCGCATCGGCGCCCGCGCCCATGGCGATGCCCGCATCGGCGGCGGCGAGGGCCGGCGCGTCGTTGACCCCGTCGCCGGCCATGGCCACCGCCCCGCCCTCGGCCCGCAGCGACTGCACCAGGTCATGCTTGCCCTCGGGCGTCAGGCGGGCATGCACCTCGGTCAGGCCCAGCCGCGCCGCCGTCGCCTCCGCCGTGGCGCGCGCGTCGCCGGTCGCCATGATCAACCGCAGCCCCTCGGCCCGCAGCGCGGCCAGCGCCTCCGCCGCGCCCTCGCGCACCGGATCCTCCAGCGCCAGCGCGCCCAGGGGCGCCCCGTCCGCCGCCAGGAACACCGCCGTGCGGCCCTGCGCCTCCTGCGCCGCGGCCCAATCCATCAGCGCCGGCGCGCCCGCGGCCCCGGCGAAGCCCGCCGTCCCCAGCACGGCGTCGCGCCCCTCGACGCGCCCGCGCACGCCCTGCCCCGTGGTCGAGGCGAAGCCCTCCGCGGCGGGCGGCGACACGCCTCGCGCCGCCGCCGCCTCCAGCACCGCCGAGGCCAGCGGATGCGCGGATCCCGTCTCCAACGCCGCCGCCAGGCGCAGCAGCGCGACCTCGTCCCCGCCCTGCACCGTGCGCATCGCCGCCAGCCTCGGCCGCCCCTCGGTCAGCGTGCCGGTCTTGTCGAGCACCAGCGTCTCCGCCCGCGCCAGCGCCTCCAGCGCCGCCGCGTCGCGCACCAGAACGCCGGCCCGCGCCCCGCGCCCCGCCGCGACCATCACCGACATGGGCGTCGCCAGCCCCAGCGCGCAGGGGCAGGCGATGATCAGCACGCTCACCGCCGCGGCGAAGGCGTAGGGCAGCGCCGGCGACGGCCCCGCGACCAGCCAGACCAGGAACGCGGCGACCGCCACCGAGACGACCGTCGGCACGAACCAGGCCGACACGCGATCCGCCAGCGCCTGCGCCGGCGCGCGCGACCGCTGCGCCGCGGCCGTCAGCGCCACGATGCGCGCCAGCAGCGTCTCCGCCCCCACCGTCTCGGCCCGCATGACGAAGCCGCCCTCGCCGTTCAGCGTGCCCGCCGTCACCGCATCGCCCGGTCCCTTGGCGACCGGCGCCGCCTCGCCCGTCACCAGGCTCTCATCGACGGCGGAGGCGCCCTCGGTCACCGCGCCGTCCACCGGCACGGCCTCGCCCGGCCGCACGCGCAGCAGGTCGCCGGGCCGCACCGCCTCCAGCGGCACGTCCGCCTCGCCCTCCGGCCCCAGCCGACGCGCCCGCGTCGGCGCGCGGCCCATCAGCGCCCGCAGCGCGTCGCCCGTGCGCGCCCGCGCCGTCAGCTCCAGGATCTGCCCCGCCAGCACCAGGATCAGGATCACCGCCGCCGCTTCGAAATAGATCGGCGGCAGCCCCTCCGCTCCGCGCAGCGAGGCCGGGAAGATCCCCGGCGCCGTCAGCGCCGCCATGCTCGCCAGCCACGCGGCGCCCGCGCCCAGGCTGACCAACGTCCACATGTTGGGAGAGCGGAGCCGGATCGACGCCCAGCCGCGGCGGAAGAACGGCGCCGAGATCCACAGCACCACCGGCGCCGTCAACGCGGCCTGCAGCCAGGCGAGCGGCCAGACGCCCAGCCAGGCCTCGAACGGAACGCCCAGATGCGATCCCATCTCCAGCGCGAACACCGCCGCCGCCAGGGGGCCGCCGATCGTCAGCCGCCGGCGGAAATCCGCCAGCTCGGGGGTCTCCCCGCCCTCCGCCGCCGGCGCGACCGGCTCCAGCCCCATGCCGCAGAGCGGGCAGTCGCCCGGCCCGTCCGCGTCGATCTGCGGGTGACAGGCGCAGGTCCAGCGCGCCCCGGCCGGCGCTGTCGGCGCCGCGCCCGCATAGCGCTCCGGCGCCGCCTCGAACGCCGCCAGCGACTCGGCGGAGACGAAATAGAACCGCCGCCCCTCGTGCTTGCCCATCCAACGCGCCTCGTCCGGGCGCAGCCGCACGCCGGCGACCGGATCGTCGGCGAAGGCGTAGGCCTCGGGATCGGCCTCGAACCTGTCGCGGCACTTGGGATTGCAGAACCGGTAGAGCCGCCCGTCGTGATGCGCCTCGGGCTTGTCGGCCTCCGGCGCCACGATCATGCCGCAGACCGGATCGCGCTGCGGCGGCGGCCCGAGATCTTCGGTCGGCGGCGGATCGTCGGACGCGGCGGGGGAGGCGGCGGGGGCGGCGTGGGTCATGGCGCGGGTCCTTGGCGGGCGAGTCGCCCCCCTCATCCCCCCTCCGGCCGCTGGAGGGTCAAGCCCCCCGCCTTGACGCGCCGCCGCGACAGCCCTTTGTAAAGCTGCGATGACGACAAGCAAGGAGCGGCCATGAACATCGGGACCGCCGCGGCGCTCAGCGGCCTGCCGGTCAAGACGCTGCGCTACTACGAAGAGGTCGGGCTGATCGCGCCCGCCCGGCACGGCAACGGCTATCGCGACTACTCGGCCGAGGATCTCGACCACCTGCGCTTCGTGGCGCGCGCCCGCGGCCTGGGCTTCTCGCTCGACGATTGCCGGGCGCTGCTGGGCCTGCGCCGCGACCCGGGCCGGGCCAGCGCCGACGTCAAGGCCCTGGCGCAGGCGCGCCTGGCCGAGATCGACGCCCGCCGGGCGGAGCTGGAGGAGATGCGCGCCGCCCTCGCCCCCCTGGCCGAGGCCTGCGCCGGCGACGCCCGCCCGGACTGCCCGATCCTCGACGGCCTCGGCGCCGCCTCCGCCGCGCGCGGGGCCGGCTGACGGGCGCGGCCGCGGCGGCTCAGCCCGCCGCCTCCGCACGGCTCGCCTGCCGCTCCCGCCAGGCGATGTAGATGCCGGAGACGAAGATCACCGCGGCGCCGAGATAGACCCAGACGTCCGGCAGCTCGCCGAACGCCCAGGCGCCCAGCAGCGTGGTCCAGATCAGCTTGAGAAAGTCGAAGGGCATCACCGCCGTCGGCTCCGTCTCCGACAACGACTGCGCCAGGCTCACCTGCGCCGCGCTGCCCGCCAGCCCGATGAAGATCAGCCAGCCCCAGGTCTCCGCGCTCGGCGTCTGCCAGACCCACAGCGCCGGCCCCAGCGAAAAGGCGCTCAGGAAGATGCCCATCCAGGCGGTGATCGCCACCGAGCTTTCGGTGCGCGAGATGATCTTGATGAGGATCAGCGCCACCGACCACAGCGCCGCGGCGGCCAGCGCCAGCACCGGCCCCGTCTCCATCGGCGCGATGCCGGGCCGCAGGATGATCAGCATCCCCAGAACGCCGAAGCCGATGGCCGCCCAGCGGCGCAGGCGGAACCGCTCGCCCAGCACCAGAACCGAGAGCACGGCGGTGAAGACCGGACCCGCGAAGCTCAGCGCCGTCACCGTCGCCACCGGCGTGATCGAGAGCGCGTAGAAGAACATCAGCATCGCCCCGATGTTCACCAGGCCCCGCGCCGCATGCAGCGGCAGGCGCCGCGTGCGCAGCTGCGCCAGGCCTGCGCCCATCAGCAGAGGCGCCAGAAACGCCAGGCCGAACAGGTTGCGGAACAGCGCGATCTGAAACGGATGCAGCTCGCCCGAGACATGCCGGATGCTCACATGCATGGCCGAGAACGCGACCGACGACAGACACATCATGGTCACGCCGCGCATGACCGGCGTCTGCGCGCGCCACCAGCCTTGCACGTCCCCCGCCGATGCCATGCCCGCGCCCTCCCTTGCCGCGGGCGACCCTGACGGCGCCGCCCGCCCGCCGCAAGCGCCGCGCCCCTTGCCGGGGGAGCGGCCCTCGGGGGGAGGACCCCCGCTCGGTCCGCGGCCGGCTTCGCCGGCCCGGCGCCGGGAGGGGTTGGGTTGGAGCTTGCTTCTCGGTTTTCGCCTTCTGCTGAGACGGCCCGCAAGAGCGAGCCTTCGACGAGCGTGCGGCGAGTCGGCGCCCGGCGTTCAACGCCAAGTCCGGCGGGAGCCTCAAGGCCAAGCCGCCTCCGGCGGTCGCTGCGCGCCAAGCGCGCTTGCGAGCCTCGACCCTTTCGACGACTCGCCTTCCGCCCAACCGACGGCGCCTGGCGTCCCGGCAGGCGGGCCGGCGCTCTGCCGAAGGCAGGCGCCCGAGACGACGGCATGGGCGGCCGGCAGCGCGCGCTTGACCTCGTGCGCGACCCGGCGTCCCATCGCCCGAACCGCTCCGGCGCCAAGACCGGACGCTCCGCCTGATGGGAGGCCCGCCATGAACGCCCCGACCCGCACCCCGCCCGTCGCCCTCGCCGCCGAGCGGCCGGACCCCGCCGCCCTCGACGCGCTCCTCGCCAACCTGCGCCAGCGCCTCGGCGACCGGCTGCAGACCGGCGAGACCATCCGCGCGCAGCACGCCCATTCCACCACCTGGCGCGCGCCCCAGGCCCCCGACGCCGTCGCCTTCCCCGCCGACGCCGCCGAGGTCGCCCTCATCGTCGCCGCCTGCGCCGCCGCCCGCGTGCCGGTCATCCCCTTCGGCGCCGGCACCTCCGTCGAAGGCCAGGTCAACGCCCCCGCCGGCGGCGTCTGCCTCAGCTTCCGCGACATGAACCGGGTGCTCGAAGTCAACGCGCAGGACCTCGACTGCCGCGTGCAGCCCGGCGTCACCCGCATGCAGCTGAACGAACACCTGCGCGACGCCGGCCTCTTCTTCCCCATCGACCCCGGCGCCGACGCCTCCATCGGGGGCATGGCCTCCACCTCCGCCTCCGGCACCAACGCCGTGCGCTACGGCACCATGCGCGAGGCGGTGCTGGCCCTCGAAGCCGTCATGCCCGACGGGGAGATCATCCGCACCGCCCGCCGCGCCAAAAAGACCTCCGCCGGCTACGACCTCACCCACCTGCTGGTCGGGGCCGAGGGCACGCTGGGCGTCATCACCGAGATCACCCTGCGCCTGCATGGCATCCCCGAGGCCATCGCCTCCGCCGCCTGCACCTTTCCCGACATGTCCGAGGCCGTCGCCACGGCCATCGAGACGGTGCAATGCGGCCTGCCCGTGGCGCGCATGGAACTGCTCGACGCCGCCTCCGTGCGCGCGGTCAACGACTATTCCAACCTGACGCTGCCGGAACACCCCCTGCTCCTGCTTGAATTCCACGGCTCCGACGCCTCCGTCGCCGAACAGGCCGAGAGCTTCGGCGCCCTCGCCGCCGACCATGGCTCCCAAGGCTTCGAATGGACGACGCAGGCCGAGGACCGCACCCGCCTCTGGCAGGCCCGGCACGACGCCTACTGGGCCGCCCTGCGCCAGCATCCCGGCAAGGCCGGCTACTCCACCGACGTCTGCGTCCCCGTCTCCCGCCTCGCCGAGGCCATCGACGCCGCGACGGAGGAGGCCGCCGCCCGCGGCCTCGACGCCCCGATCCTCGGCCATGTGGGCGACAGCAACTTCCACGTCCTGCTCTTCGCCGACGCCGCCGACCCGGCGCAGACCGGCGCCGTCGACGCCTATGCCGGCTGGCTGTCGGACCTCGCCCTCTCCATGGACGGCACCTGCACGGGCGAGCACGGCATCGGCCAGGGCAAGGTCGGCGCGCTGGCGCGCGAACTCGGCCCCGCCCTGCCCTACATGGCCGCGGTCAAGCAGGCGCTGGACCCGCTCAACATCATGAACCCCGGCAAGGTGCTGGCCCTCTAGGCGCCGCCCCCCAAGGCGCGGCTGGAGGGCGGGCCGGCGCCGAGCGCAGCGAGGGCTCGGGGCGCCCGCAAGCCGCGCGCCGACCGTCTCGCATCGCGACCATTTCGCCATTGCACCAATTCATGCCGCGCCGCAGCATGCAGGTCATGAGCCAGCCGGACCGCAAGCTTCAGATCGCCGTCATCGAAGGGGACCGAGAGCGGGCCCTGCTGATCGTCGACGGCCTGCGCGACGACGGCGATTACGAGATCTCCGTCATCGGCGACGCCGCCGGCCTCAGCCGCAAGCTCGCCGCGCTCGACCCCGACATCGTGCTGATCGATCTCGAAAGCCCCAGCCGCGACATGCTCGAGGCGCTGGCGCTCGCCTCCTCCCCGCTCGACCGGCCCGTCGCCATCTTCGTCGACCGCACCGACGAAAGCCTGACGCGCGCGGCGATCGAGGCGGGCGTCTCCGCCTACGTGGTCGACGGCCTGCGCCAGGATCGCATCAAGCCGGTCCTCGACGCCGCCATCGCCCGCTTCTCCATGTTCTCGCGCATGCGCAAGGAACTCGACGCCACCCGCGCGGCGCTGGAGGAACGCAAGCTCGTCGACCGCGCCAAGGGCATCTTGATGTCCGCGCGCGGCCTGTCCGAGGACGCCGCCTACGCCGCCCTGCGCAAGACGGCCATGGACCAGGGGCGCAAGCTGGTGGACGTCGCCCGCGCCCTCGTCACCGCCGCGGACCTGCTGCGATGAGGCGGCATGAGGTGCATTGCGGCTTCGTTCCGCTGACCGACGCCGCCGTGCCGATCATCGCCGCCGAAATGGGCTTCGCCGCGCAGGAAGGGCTCGACCTGATCCTGCACCGCGAAAACGCCTGGGCGGCGCTGCGCGACAAGCTGGCCATGGGCCGGCTCGACGCCGCGCACATGCTCTCGCCCGCGCCCGTGGCCATGAGCATGGGTCTGGGCGGCCTTGCCCGGCCCATCGACGCGC
>JBCBYE010000199.1:0-7148 GCA_039816075.1 Pseudomonadota bacterium
AGCTACGAGAAGGTCTATGACCGTTATGCGCAGGTCGACGAGACGCAGACCGACGTGACCGCGCGCGTCGCCGCGGATGGGCGCGAGGCGGCGGTGGTCTCCGCCTTCTTCGGGCTCGACGACGCGCTGCCCTCCGGCTCCCGACTGGTGCTGTGCGACGGGGCGGACGGCGCCGACGGCCTGTCGGTCTGCGTCTCGTCGACCTGCGCATAACGGTCATAGACCTTCTCGTAGCTCAGCATCGCGGGCAGGTTCGTGAGAACCGTCCGCTGCGGCGCGGTGCAGCCGGCGGCGGCGAGCGCCGCGGCGGTCAGCGCGGCCCGGCGTCCGGGCCCGGTCAACGTCCGTGCTCCGCGAGCTTGCGCGACACCAGCCACAGCCGGTCCTGCCCCCAGACGCCGAGCACCTCGGCCCCGTCGCGGTCGAGCAGCCGATAGCTCGGCACGCCCCAGCTGCCGAAGCCGTACATGGCCAGCCGGTTCTCCTCGTAGACCGACCTCCAGCCTTTGTCCTTCATGTGCGGCTCGGCCTCGGCCCAGTCGAGCCCCGCCGCCTCCACGACCTTGCGCATGCCGGCCCGGGTGTTGGTGTTCACGCCCTCGGCGAAGGCCGCGCGCAGGAAGGCGCCGTAGAAGTCCGCGCCCGCCCCCCGCTCCGTCGCCCACATCCAGATGCCCGATGCGTTCTCCACCGGCGCCCCGATGGGGTCGTGAAAGCCGCCGAAGTCGACGCCGAAGGCGCGCGCCTCCCGCGCGGCGTCCTTGAAGATGTAGAACCCTTTCTCGAAGGTCGTCGGCACGCCGCGCATGACCATGGGCAGCACCGGGCGCATCGCCAGCTTCACGCCGGAGGCGCGCACCAGCTCCATCGTCGGCTCCCAGGAAACGGCGGTGTAGGGGCTGCGCATCGAGGGGAAGTACTCGAGCGTCATCTCCTTCGCGCCCTCAGGGAGCTGCGAGGTCACCTCCTGCCGGGGGGCCACGGGCTTCGCCCTGGGGCGAGCCGCGCCGAGACCGCGCAGCCGGGTCTCGAGGTGGTGAAGACGGTCGACGCCCCAGTACCACTGGCCCTCGTAGTGGAACATCGCGCCCGAGTAGTGCTTGATCGCCCTGCGCCGCGCGGCGCCGGCGTCCAGACGGGCCGCGACCTCGCCTGCCGGGGCGGCGCCGAACTCCTCCGCCATCCGCCGCAGCGCCGGCTCGTCGCCGCGCCACAGCGCCTCGCTCACCCGCCCGCCCTCGCGCGCGAAGAGGCCCGCGTCCATGCGGCACAGGATCGAGCCGGCGAGCGTGGTCAGCATCGGCGTCGGCAGCGCCTCGACCTCGGGGAAGCCAAGACCGTAGTAGCCCGCCATCGCCACGGCGTCGGCGCGCGACATGCGCTGCAGCAGGTCGGGCTCGGGGGCGTTCGCGTCTCGCGTCGCCGGCACGAGATGCACGACCAGATCGACGTCGTAGCGCGACAGCAGCGGGGCCAGGACCTGGACGGCGAGGTGGGAGTAGCCGTCGTCGATCTGGTGGAAGTACTCCACCAGGTGCCGCCGCCCGTCCTTGCGCCGGGCCGCCTCCGCCTTGGCGCGGGCCTTCTCCAGGGCGCCCTGGCCGATGACATGGGAGATGTAGCGCGACAGCGCCCAGCGCCTGAACGCCGAGGGCGTGCTGCTCGCAGCGCCTTTCTGCTTCGTGACCTGGCTCATCGTTCCCGGTGCTCCCTGTTCGCGCGCGCTCTCCGGCGGCCGACGAGTGCCAGCACGGAACCCGCCCCTCGCTCTGTTCACTAGGCGACAGTTGCGGCGGCCTGCTAGTCTGGAGGCCAAGACGAGCCGCAGAGCGCGTCCGGAACGAGCCGGGAGGGGCGCGACGTCGATGGTATCCAGCTTCAACAGCTACCCCACCGGTCTCATGGACGGGCTGGGCGCGTCCGCCCGCGACGCCCTCGTCGCGGCGGGAACGCGGATCCGGCTTTCGAACGGGCAGTTCCTGCAAAGCCGCGGCGCCGACAAGGCGGGCATGGTCGTGGTGCTGTCCGGCCATGTCCGGATGATGACCATCGCGCGCGACGGCTCCGCGCTGCTTCTGGCGATCCTGGGGCCCGGACAGCAGTTCAACGAGGTCACGCTCTTCGCCGGCGCGGCGCAGACCCACGACGCCTCGGCCGTCGGCGACACCGAGCTCCTGGTGCTGACGGAGTCCGATTACGAGCGCGTCGCCGGCGCCCACCCGGAGATCGTCCAGGCGCTGCTTCGCAGCAACGTTCACCGCCTTCACCAGCTGGTGGAGCTGCTCAATGACCTCCGCGCCCTGCCGAAGCCCGTCGTCCTTGCCCGCCTGCTCCTGAAGAACGCCCGCCACGTCACGCGCGGCGGCGGCGCGGGACCCGTCGAGATCGACATCTCCCAGGAGGACATCGCCATGTTCCTCGGCGTGTCCCGGGCGTATCTGAACAAGACCCTCGGGCAGCTCGCCGACCTCGGCCTTGTCGACGTCTCCTATCGCAGGATCCACGTGCCGGACATCGGCGCGCTGGAGGATTGGGTGCAGGAGAACCTCGCCTACGAGAGCGTCGAGAGCCCGGCCCCCGACGCCTGCTCCGACACGCCGGGCGGCACGACGCAAGGTCGGCGCGACCGAGCCGTCCCGGAGCGCTGACGACCGCGCGGAGCATGCTCGGCGGTCGGTCCGTGGCGGGGCCTTGGCGGACCGTCGCGCCGCCGCGGACAAAGGGCCTGGGATCCACGTCGACCAACGTCGCCCGCTCGCGCTTGCTCGCACATCACCGTGCAGTCGCTCATCATGTCCGCGATCGCGACGTCCCCGGCGGCCTGTCCGGCTCCCCTGCCGCGCGCGCGGGGAACTTCCTGCCGTACTCGACGACCGGCGCATAGACGGTCGACCACTTGCCGTCTCCATCGGAGTGTTTGGGCGGGCGCTCGAAAAGGCGTTGACGTTTCAGGCGCTTGCAAGCCGCTCACGAGAGCGGCGCAGTCATGAGGCCGGAGAACAGCGGCACTGAGAGACCGCCTTCAGCCGTCCTGGCGCCGGGGCCAGTGTTCAATCCCTCCCGCATCGTCCTTGAAAACAAGGGAAAATCCGGCCGCAGCCGGGTGGGGAGAACACTTTTGCGGGGGCAAGTGGCGGAGCCGAAGGGATTCGAACCCTCGAAGCGGTTGCCCGCTTACTCCCTTAGCAGGGGAGCGCCTTCGACCACTCGGCCACAGCTCCGCCGACGGGTATAGAGACGCCGTTTCATCGGAGCAAGTCGGCGCGGCGCCTGCGGGGGCGTCAATCGAGGGGGCAAACGCCCGTCCCCGCGGCGCCGGCCCGCCGATCCGCGCCGTTCCGCGCGTTTTCGCTAGGTCCAACCCTGCGTCATGCGGTAGGGTCATAAATGTGTCACACAGCGACGCAGGAGGACCCCGCATGAGCTTCGTCTCGCGCCTCGCCATCTTCGCCGCGCTGATCGCCCCGGCCGGGCCCGCCTGGGCGCAGAGCCCGGCGAGCCTGACCGATCACGCCCAGACCTGTCGGCATTATGAGAACCGTGCGACGTTCAAGCCGCGCGGGCCGGGCGCGGGGCTCGAGGTCAGGGCGGCGGAACAGTGCCGCGCGGCGCTGGAGACGCTGCGCCGGGGCGGCGAGGCCTCGCCCGAGCGGGCGGCGCGGGCGCGCGCGTATCTGGACCGGCTGACCCGGCTGAAACGCACGGTGATCGCCATGAACATCGACCGCATCTACGGCGCCGAGGCCGGCCGCCGGGCGATGCCCAAGGCCCCGGCCGAGGGGCGCGGACAGGCGCAGGTGCGCGGGGTCACGCGGACGGGAGAGTACCTGATCGCCCGCGACCTGGGCGTGCTGCAGGCGCTGGAGGCGTGGCGGCATCACGAGCTGGAGCTGGCCAAGGCCCCGCCGGAGATCGCGCGGCCCTGACCGCGACGGCGTGAGGCGGGCGGCGCGGAGGCGAGCGGCTTGGAGGCGGGCGGCGCGGCGGAGGTCAGCCGCGCAGGTCGCTCAGCCAACCGATGAGGCCGGCGGTGGAGCCGTCCTTGCCGTCGGTCGGCGCCTCGCCCTTCACCAGGGGCTCCAGAGCCTTGGCGAGGGTCTTGCCGAGCTCCACGCCCCATTGGTCGAAGCTGTTGATGCCCCAGACGGCGCCCTCCACGAACACGCGGTGCTCGTAGAGCGCGATGAGACGGCCGAGCGCGTAGGGATCGAGCCGACGATGCAGCAGCGTGACCGAGGGGCGCGAGCCGGGGAAGGCGCGGTGCGGGGCGAGGCGCGCGGCCTCCTCCGCCGCGACGCCGTCGGCGAGCATCATCGCCTCGGCCTCGTCGCGGGTGCGGCCGCGCATCAGCGCCTCGGACTGCGCCAGGCAGTTGGCGAGGAGGAGCTGGTGATGCTCCGCCAGGTCCGGCTCCCACCCCTCGGCGGCGGCGATGAACTCGGCGGGGACGACGGTCGTGCCCTGGTGCAGCAGCTGGAAGAAGGCGTGCTGCCCGTTGGTGCCGGGCTCGCCCCAGACCACGGGGCCGGTGTCGCCGGAGAGGCCGCGGCGCAGGCGCGCGGTCTTGCCGTTCGATTCCATGTCGAGCTGCTGCAGGTAGGCGGGCAGGCGCGCCAGGCGCTGGTCGTAGGGCAGGACCGCGCGCGACGGCAGGCCCAGCGCGCTGCGATGCCAGACGCCGACGAGGGCCAGCAGCGCGGGCAGGTTCCGCTCCAGCGGGGCCTCGCGGAAATGGCGGTCCATGTCCCGGGCGCCGCGCAGGAAGTCGTCGAAGCGGGCGCGGCCGATGGCGATCATCAGGCTCAGGCCGATGGCCGACCAGATGGAATAGCGCCCGCCGACCCAGTCCCAGAACCCGAAGGTGCGGTCGGGCGAGATGCCGAAGGCGGAGACGTGGTCGTGGGCAGTGGAGAGGGCGGCGAAATGCGCGCCGACGCCGGCCTCGCCCACCGCCTCGACCATCCAGGCGCGGGCGGAGCGCGCGTTGGTCATGGTCTCGATGGTGGTGAAGGTCTTGGACGCGACGAGGACCAGCGTGCGGCGCGGGTCCAGCGGCTTGAGCACGTCCGCCAGATGCGCGCCGTCGATGTTGGACACGAAATGGCAGCGCGGCCCGTCATGCACCGGCGCCAGGGCGGGCACGGCCATGGCGGGGCCGAGGTCGGAGCCGCCGATGCCGATGTTCACGACGTCGGCGAAGGGGCCGCCGTCGGCCGCCGCGGCCTCGCCCGAACGGACGGCCTCGGCGAAGGCGAGGCAGCGTGCGCGGGTTTCGGCGATGTCGGGGGCCACGTCCCGGCCGTCCACGACGAAGCGGTCGTCCGGGCCGGCGCGCAGGGCGGCGTGCAGGGCCGCGCGGCCCTCGGTTCCGTTGATCGGCTCGCCCGCGAACATGGCGTCGCGCAGGCCCTCGACGTCGGCGGCGCGGGCGACGGCGGCCAGCGCCTCCACCGCGCCGGCGTCGAGGCCGGTCTTGGAGAAATCCAGCAGCAGATCGTCGAGGCGGGCGGAGAGCGTGTCGAAGCGGTCCGGATCCTCGGCGAAGAGGTCGGCGATGCGGCGGCCGCCCAGGCGGTCGCGCGCCGCCTCGACGCCCTTCCAGGCGAGGGCGACGGGATCGCGCGGTTCGGCCGCATCGGCCTCGGCGCAGAGCACCTCCACCGGCACTTCGCGCTGGCGGAGGATGGCGCGGATCGGCATCTCCTCGATCGGGCCGGCGCCGAGGGCCTGGCGGAACACGCGCTGCTTGTCCGGGCCGGAGAAGATCAGGAGGATGCGGCGGGCCTGCAGGAGGGCCGAGAGGGTCAGCGAGATGCGCGGCTCCGCGGCGCCGGGGGCGCGCATGGGCGTCAGCAGCGCCTCGCCCTTGGGGTCCAGCGCCTCGGCCAGCCGGTCGCCGCCGGGAAACAGCGAGGCGGTGTGCCCGTCGCGGCCCATGCCCAGCACCACCACGTCGAAGGGGCGGGCGAGGCGGCGCACGGCGTCCTCCGCCTTGGCGACGCCGGCCTCGGGCGTGGCGTCGCCGGTGTAGAGGGGCGTGAAGGCGGCGTCCTTGGAGCCGCCGGAATAGAACAGCGTCAGGTCCAGCAGGTTGTGGTTGGAGCGCGGATCGGCCGGAGCCGCCCAGCGGTCGTCCACCAGGGTGACGTTGACGCCGGACCAGCCCAGTTCGGCCTTGGCGAGCTTGGCGTAGGCGCGCTGGGGCGTGGAGCCGCCGGAGAGCGCGGCGACGGCCCGTCCGCGGGCGCGCAGGGCGGCCGAAAGCAGCTCGGCGATGCGGGCGGCGGCGGCGTCGGCCAGCTGATCGGCGTCGGCGTAGCGGCGGAGCTCGTAGATCGGGGCGGCCATGCGGCCCTCCTTCTCGGCGTCGCGTTCGGTCATGCGGCGATCTCGCGCCAGCGGCGGCCGTCGCGGTGCATCAGGCTGAGCGCCCCTTCGGGACCGCTGGAGCCGATATCGTAGGGCTCGGGGGGGCTCGTGTCCTCCCACGCGGCGAGGATCGGGTCGACCCAGGCCCAGGCGGCCTCCACCTCGTCGCCGCGCATGAAAAGGGTCTGATCGCCGCGGATCACGTCGAGCAGAAGACGTTCGTAGGCGTCGGGCATCCGCAGACCCTGCGCCTGCAGCCGCTCGGCGAAGGTCATGTCGAGCGTGGCGGGGGCGAGGCGCAGGCCGCCGGGGCCGGGATCCTTGACCGTCATTTCGAAGCTGATGCCCTCGTCCGGCTGCAGGCGGATGCGCAGGGCGTCGGGACGGGTGTCGCCGACGGCGGCGGGGAAGACCGAATGCGGCGGTTCGCGGAACTGCACGATGATTTCGGAGAGGCGCGCGCGCAGGCGCTTGCCCGTGCGCAGGTAGAAGGGCGTGCCGGACCAGCGCCAGTTGTCGATGCTGGCGCGCAGGGCGACGAAGGTCGGCGTGCGCGAGGCGTCGAGGCCGGCATCGGCCAGATAGCCGGCGCCGGCGGGTCCGCCCGCATACTGGCCGCGCGCGCTTTCGCCGCGCGCATCGAGGGGGCGCAGGGCGCGCGGCACCTTCAGCTTCTGTGCCTCGTGGCGATGGAGCCGCCCTATCGGTTCGAGGCCGACGCGGTGCGCGACGAAAAGCTCAAGGTGCTGCGCGCCCTGCGCCCCCTCGATGCGCGCGGC
>JBCBYE010000441.1:0-4186 GCA_039816075.1 Pseudomonadota bacterium
CACGGGACCGCCGGTCTCGCCCGCGGGGATCAGCGCCAGCTCCGGCGCCACCTGGGCGCGGTGCAGGAAGGGGGTGCCGATCTCCACCGGCGTCATGCCGCATTCGCGCGCCAGAAAGCGAGCGAGGGGGATTTCCATCTGGCTGTCGGGGAAGAAGAACACCGACTTGCCGTTCAGCGTTTCGGCCACCTTGGCGACCGACTTTCGGGCGCGGGCGCGCGGCGCATCGGTGACGCGCGCGAAGGTTTCGGGCGACACGCCGAAGGCCTCCGCCGCGGCCTGAAGCCAGGCGGTGGTGCCCTCTTCGCCGTAGGGAAAGGGCGCGTCCAGCCGCGTCGCGCCGCGCTTGTCCAGCGCCGCGGCGGTTTCGCCCAAGAAGGGCTGCGCCAGAAGATAGAGGGTCTGCGCGCCCACGCCCGGCGCTTCGTCCGCCCGGCGCGCGGGCAGGCAGCGCACGGGAATGTCCATGGCGCGCAGGTAGCCGACCAGCTGATCCTCGACCACGTCGGGAAGCGAGCCGACGAGCAGAAGCTCGCGCGCATCGGCCGCGGGCAGGACCGGGACCATGCAGGCGAGGCAGGCGTCCTCGCCCTGGGTGAAGGTCGTCTCGATGCCGCTCCCCGAATAGTTGAGGACGCGCACATGAGGGGCGTGCTTGACCGTCAGACGCTCGGCCGCGCGGGACAGGTCCAGCTTGATGACCTCGGACGGACAGGAGCCGACGAGGAACAGCTGCTTGATGTCCGGGCGGCGGGCCAGCAGGCGGCCGACCTCGCGGTCCAGCTCCTCGTTGGCGTCGGCGAGGCCGGCGAGGTCCTTCTCTTCCATGATGGCGGTGCCGAAGCGGGGTTCGGCGAAGATCATCACGCCGGCCGCGCTTTGCAGCAGGTGGGCGCAGGTGCGGCTGCCGACCACCAGAAAGAAGGCGTCCTGCATCTTGCGATGCAGCCAGATGATTCCCGTCAGGCCGCAGAACACCTCGCGCTGCCCGCGCTGCTTGAGCACCGGCGCGTCGCCGCAGCCGCGCGCCGCCGGGGGAGGGACCCGTTCGTTCATGCCGGCGCTCCCGTCATGCCCTGCGCCTCGTCGAGGCGGGCGGAGCGGAGCTTGAGCAGGAACTGCACCGCGTTCACCAGGTAGGCGGCGTAGGCGGCCAGAGCGATCCAGGCCTGGCTTTCCGCCGGCCAGCCCGCGAACAGCGCCCATAGGTAAAGGGTGTGCAGCGCGATCACGCCGAAGCTGACCACGTCCTCCCAGAAGAAGGCCGGCGCGCAGAGCCAGCGGTCGAAGACCACCTTCTCCCAGATCGAACCGGTGACCATGATCGCGTAGAGCACCGCGGTCTTGACGACGACCGAGACGGTGGCGGCCCACAGGCCCTCGCCCGTCGCGAGGAATCGCACCACCAGACCCAGCGACACCAGGAAGACGACGAACTGCACGGGCGCCAGCACGCCCTGGACCGTGGTCCAGACCGTCGCGTCGCGGCGGCGTCGCTGCTCGGGCGTGTAAAGAGGGGCTCGGTCAAGCCGCGCCGGTGCGCCGGTCGTCATCGGGCCTCCTTCGGTCCTGGCGCGGGGCCCGTTTCCGGGCGCCGCAACCTCTCCTGCGGAGCATCGACGGTATCGCCTGCGCGCTCAAAGTGTCAATCTGCATTTACGTTCGAAAGGGCTGACATCCCAGCGGCCAATGTCGGAATTCGCATATCAAATTACGACTTTAGCATCATTCCGACCGCATATCCCCGCCGCGCCGGCACGCCGCCGAGAAGCGTCGACTCATGCGTCTTGTTGAGTATGTCAGTTTCCGTTGACGCCTTCGCGCGGATTGTGCTTTGGTTACACTCAACCGTGCACATTCGCGGCCGCGAGTCGCGGTCAGGGGTCCGACGGACGGCGACGCGCCGACCAAGCCGCCCCCACGGTCAAGGAGTTCGGCGACACCGTGAGCGAGCACGCCCCATACGGAACGGAGGCCCGGGACGACGCCATCGCCTCCGCCGCCGACATCGCGGAAGGCTCCGCCGTCGCGCGGCAGCTGGTGGCCCGCGTCTCCGCGGATCTGCGCGAACGGGCCGGAGGCTGGCGCGACGCGCCGGCCGACGCCGTCGATGCGCTGTGCGCGCATCTCGTCGCCGACGATCCCCGCGCGGCGGAGGCGCACATCTCAGCCCTTCTGGCCCGCGGCGTCGCGGCGGATCGGCTGTATTCCGGCTATCTTGCTGGCGCGGCTCGGGAACTCGGCCGCCGCTGGGAAGACGATGAAATCTCGTTCGGCGAGGTCGGCCTCGGCATGGCCCGCCTGCAGCGCCTGCTGCGAGAGCTGTCGCCCGCCTTTCTGGGCGGCGCGCATGCGCCCGGCGGCCTCGACGCGCCCTGCGCCATCGTCGCCAGCGCGCCAGGCGAACGCCATGTCTTCGGCGCCCTGATGTTCGCCGACCACCTGCGCCGCATCGGCTGGCGCGTGCGGCTGGAGGTCGGCGGCGACGAGGCGCCGATCCTCGCGGCCTGCGAGGACGAGGCGGCGGACGTGGTCGCCGTCTCCATCGCCTGCCGCGTCTGCCTGCCCCGCGTCCGGACCCTGGTCGGCGCCCTGCGCGCCGCCCGCACGCCGCCGCGCCTGATCGCGCTGGGCGGCGCCCTGGCCGATTTCGGCGCCGAGGATCTGGCCGCCTGCGGCGCCGATCTCACCGCGCGGACCGCCGCCGAAGTGCAGTCGGCCCTCGCAGAGGCGCCGGCCCGGACGACCCGCGTTTGACCCGAGGATCCCGCAGCGCCGCGCTGCAAGCTTGACGCTCGCCCCGTCCTGCTACCTTACAGGAAGGCAGGTACTGTAAATGAAACGCACCATGAGCCACAGGCAGGCGGGCGCATGACCTCCACGCGCGGAAACGCTCAGGGACTGACCCCGGCCGACGCCCGCACGGCGCGCACGCTGGTGGCCAGCGCCTGCGACCTCGCCCTGACCATCGATGCCGCGGGCCGCGTCGTCGACGTGGAATCCGGCCTCGACGAATTCGCCGAGGCCGAGGCGGAGCGCTGGATCGGGCGCCCCATCGAAGAGGTCGTCACCGAAGAGAGCCGGCCCAAGATCGCCTCGCTCCTGGCCGAGGCGCGCGGCGACGGCCGCGCCCGCTGGCGCGAGATCAACCACCCCACGCCCGACGGCCCGGACCTGCCCGTGCGCTACGCCGCCGCCTATGCGCCGGATGAGAACGTGGTGATCCTGATGGGCCGCGACATGCGGGCCATCGCCTCGCTGCAGTCGCGCCTCGTCGCCGCCCAGCAGGCGATGGAGCAGGAGTACGAGCGCCTCCGCCAGATGGAGACGCGCTACCGCATCCTTTTCCAGACCGCCGCCGAGGCGTTTCTAGTGGTGGAGGCCGGCTCCGAAAAGATCGTCGAGGCCAACCCCGCCGCCGCCCGCCTTCTGGGGCGCGAGGCGCAGGCCCTCGCCGGCCGCGCGCTGCAGGAGCAGTTCGCCCCCGCCGGCCGCCCGGCCCTCTCCGGCGCGCTCGCCGCCGCCCTCGCCTCGGGCCGATCCGAGACCGCCAAGATCCCCAACGCCGCCGAAACCCGAACGCTGGAGGTGCGCGCCACGCTCTTCCGCGCCGGCTCCGAAACGCTGATCCTGTGCGTGCTGCGCGCCAGCGACGCGGTCGAGGGCGGCGACGAGGCGGCGGAACGCTCCGTCATGCGCCTGATGCGCCGCACCACCGACGGCTTCGTGCTGACCGACGATGCCGGGCGCATCCAGTGGGCCAACGACGCCTTCCTCGGCTTCGCCGAAGTGGCGCTGGAGGAGCAGCTGCGCGGCGAAAGCCTGGGCCGCTTCCTGGGCCGGCCGGGCGTCGACCTGAACGTCATGCTCTCGAACGCGCAGGAGCATGGGCGCCTGCGCCAGTTCTCCACCACCCTGCGCGGCGCCTACGGCACGACGGCGCAGGTGGAGATCTCCACCGCCCATCTGCCGGGCGAGCCCAAGGCGGGCTTCGGCTTTGTGATCCGCGACGTCAGCCGCTCCGGCGCCGCGCCTGCGGCCGCCCGGCGCGGCGCGGCGGCGGAACCGCAAAGCATCGAGCACATGGTGGAGCTTGTCGGCAGCGTGCCCTTGCGGGAGCTGGTGCGCGCCACCACCGACGAAATCGAGCGCATGTGCATCCAGACCGCCCTGCGGCTGACCGGCG
>JBCBYE010000486.1:0-3876 GCA_039816075.1 Pseudomonadota bacterium
CTGCTGGGCGTCGTCCTCGGTCTGTTCATGGAAATGGTGCGCGAAACGGGCCATCGCCGGGAAGAGCGGCGCTACAAGCGCGAGGCCGCGGAGCTGTGGCGCGACAACCAGCGTCTGAAGAAGAAGCTGGGCGAGGAAGAGGACGACATCCTCGGGCCCGCCTGAGGACGGACGACCGATCTCCATGACCATTCAGGTGAAGATCTGCGGCCTGACTTCGGCCGCAGCCGTGGATGCGGTTGCGCGGGCGGGCGCGGCCTATGCGGGTTTCGTGCATTTCCCCCCCAGCCCGCGGCATCTGGAGGTCCAGGCCCTCGGCCGCCTCGTGCGGGAGGCGCCTGCAGGGCTGGCGAAGGTGCTGCTGACGGTCGATGCGGACGATGCGCTGCTGGACGCGATCCTCGAGGTTGCGCCGCTCGACATCCTGCAGCTTCAGGGCGGCGAAACGCCGGAGCGGGTGGCCGAGGTGCGCGCCCGCTACGGCCTGCCGGTGATGAAGGCGGTGGGCGTGCGCGACGCCGGGGACCTGGCCGCGCTCGACGACCACGGCCGCGCCGCGGACCTGCTGCTGGTGGACGCCAAGCCGCCGCCCGGCGGCGCGCTGCCCGGCGGCAACGGCCTGACCTTCGACTGGCGGCTGATCGCGGGCCGGCGTTGGCCCGTGCCGTGGATGCTGGCCGGCGGCCTGAACGCCGCCAACGCCGCCGAGGCGGTGCGCGCCACCGGGGCGCGGCAGCTCGACGTCTCTTCGAGCGTGGAGCGTGCGCCGGGCGTCAAGGACCCGGACCTCGTGCGCGCCTTCGTCGAGGCCGTCTCGGCCGCCGAACCATCCGCGACGTCGGCCGCGCCGCAGGCCTGAGCTTTCCGCGAATTCCTTTGCCGCCGCCCCCGCGCCGCCCTTAGGCTCGGGCGCAACGACAACAGGGAGGAGGCGACCATGCCTGCCATCGAATCGATCGCCCAGGCGCTGGACGGCGCCGTGGCCGAGGGTCATGCCGTCGGCGTGGTCGGCGTCGTCGTGGGCCGGGACGGCGAGATCCTGCACGAAAGCGCCCATGGCGCCCGCGCGGTCGGCGGCGACGCCATGACCGCGGACAGCGTGTTCCGCGCCTTCTCCATGACCAAGGCGGTCGGCACGGTCGCGGCGATGAAGCTGGTGGAGGAGGGCAGCCTGTCGCTCGACACCCCGGTCGAAGAGGTTCTGCCCGAATTCGCCGAGATCCAGGTGCTTGACGGTTTCGACGGCGACACGCCCAAGCTGCGCGCGCCCAAGACCAAATGCACCCTGCGGCATCTTGCGACGCACACCTCCGGCTTCACCTACGACGTGTGGAACGCGAACCAGACCAAGTATTTCGAGGCGACGGAGGGTTTTCCGACGCTGTCCGGGCAGCTGGCCTCGCTCAAATGCTTCCCCATGCAGTTCGATCCGGGCGAGCGCTGGGCCTACGGCATGTCCACCGACTGGCTTGGCCGCATGGTCGAAGAGGCCTCGGGCGAGCGCATCGACGCCTTCCTCAAGCGCGAGGTGCTCGGCCCCCTCGGCATGACCTCGACGGATGTGGAGATCACGCCGGACATGGCCTCCCGCAAGGTCGGCGTGTCCGCCGCGACTCCCGACGGCTTCGTGCCGATCGAGATGGATCTGCCGTCGAACCCTGAATTCTACGGCATGGGCCATGCGCTCAACACCACGGGCGGCGACTATGCCCGGTTCTGCGCGATGATCCTGGGCGGCGGCGCCGTCGGCGGGGCGCGGGTTCTCTCCGAAGATGCCGTGGCGATGATGTCCCAGCGGGGCGAGCCGGCGGCGACGGTCGTGACCCAGGCCACGGTGAACCCGGCGCTCAGCGCGGACATGGATTTCTTCCCGGGCGTCGACAAGTGCTACACGCTCGGCTTCATGCGCAACGAACAGGACGTGCCGGGACGACGGCGCGCCGGCTCGTTGTCCTGGGCCGGGGTGATGAACACGCACTATTGGATCGATCCGACCACCGGCATAGCCGGCGTCATCATGATGCAGCACCTGCCCTTCGTGGACGCCCATGCCATGGCCGCCTACGAGGCGTTCGAGACGGCGACCTACGCGGCGTTGAGCTGACGGGAGCCGAAAGGGGGCGACGATGACGGCGAAGCTGACCTACTTCGCCAGCCGCGGGCGGGCCGAGACGACGCGCTGGATGCTGGCCGCCTGCGGCATCCCCTTCGAGAACGTCGGGCTGAGCCAGCCCGACCAGTTGGAGGCGCTGCGCGCCTCGGGCAAGCTGCCCTTCGACCAGCTGCCGCTGCTGGAGCTGGACGGCGCGCGATACTCGCAAACCAGCGCGATGATCCGGATCCTGGCGCGGCGCGGCGATCTTTACGGCGACGGCGATGCGGAGCGCGCGCAGATCGACATGATCGCCGGCGTCGCGGCCGACTTCGTGGAACCGGCGATCGGCTGGTCCTTTCAGCCGAGCGCCGAGGCGGCCCGCGCGGGGCTGGATCGAACGCTGGGCAAATTCGGGCCGCGCTTCGAAGCGCTGCTGAGCGATGGGCGCCAGCATATCGCCGCCGGACGGATGAGCCTCGCCGACGTGGTGCTGGCCGAGGCGACGACGCATTTTCGGGAGCGCGACGGGGCGATCCTGGATCCCTTCCCGCTTCTGGCGGCGCACCAGGCGCGGATCTACGCGCATCCGGGCATCGCGGCCTATCTCGCCTCGCCCCTGCGCTGGCCGTTGATCGACGACGACGGGGTGGTGATGATCGCACGGGTGCTGCGCCGGGCGCTGCCGCCGCACTTTCCCGACCCAGACCGCTTCGTTTCGACGTGAGCGTCTTGACCTTCCGCCAGGCGACGACGGCGGACCTGCCTGCGATCGTGGCGCTGCTGCGCGACGACATGCTGGGCGCCGGGCGCGAGGGGGAGGCGGAGGATCCAGCTTATGCGCAGGCCTTCGCGGCGATGGAGGCGCAGGGCGGCAACCGCGTTCTGCTCGCCTGCGATGGGGAGGAGGTCGTGGGCTGCCTGCAGCTGATCCTGATCCCCGGCCTTTCCTTGAACGGCATGCTTCGCGCTCAGATCGAGGGCGTGCGCGCCGCCGCCTCGCGCCGAGGCGAGGGCGTCGGCGCGGCCCTGGTGGACGAGGCGCTGCGCCGCGCGCATTCCCAAGGCGCGGGGCTGGCGCAGCTGACCTCCAATGCCGCGCGGACGGAGGCGCACCGCTTTTGGGAGGCATGCGGCTTCGATCAGACGCATCTGGGCTACAAGATGAGCCTTGTCGATCCGGCCTGAGGCGCGCCGCCCTATCGACGCCGCGCCTGCGCCCCGCTAGAGCGTCCCCAAACGCAAAGGGAGTCCCGACCCATGAGCCCCGACGGCCTCAACAGCTTCCGCACCGGCCCGGACGAGAGCGGGCGTTTCGGCGATTTCGGCGGGCGTTTCGTTTCGGAAACGCTGATGCCGCTGATCCTCGATCTGGAAACCGAATACGAGACCGCCAAGACCGACCCGACGTTCTGGGCGGAGATGGACGATCTGTGGACGCACTATGTCGGCCGCCCGTCGCCTCTCTACTTCGCGGAACGTCTGACGGAGCGGTTCGGCGGCGCCAAGCTCTACTTCAAGCGCGACGAGCTGAACCACACCGGCGCGCACAAGATCAACAACGTGCTCGGCCAGATCCTGCTGGCCCGCCGCATGGGCAAGACGCGGATCATCGCCGAGACGGGCGCGGGCCAGCACGGCGTGGCGACGGCGACGGTCTGCGCGCGCTTCGGCCTGAAATGCATCGTCTTCATGGGCGCCACGGACGTGGAGCGGCAGAAGCCCAACGTCTTCCGCATGAAGCTGCTGGGGGCGGAGGTGATCCCGGTAACCTCGGGCCGCGC
>JBCBYE010000487.1:0-3867 GCA_039816075.1 Pseudomonadota bacterium
ATGCAAATGCGCGCACGGTCGCAGCGCGCAGGCCCTTCGATTTTATTGAAGGCCCCGCTCGAAAAAATGGCGACCTCTCACGGGCCTCCGTCAGTTCATCGACGCCGCCAATAAAAAAGCTGCGTCACCTGAATTTTCGTGGAACCTTTTGCGCGGTTGCGCGTTTGCGGCGGTTAACATTTTCTCATACTTGACCGCGGCGAGGTCGTCACTATGCTGCACGGCGACATGATCGGGACCCGCAGCGGCGCGTCGACCCCGGCCGGGGTCGTCGCCGCGCGGCGGGCGGCAAGCGCGGCCCTCGCGCAAGCGCGCCGGATCATGCAGTCCTTTCCAGCGGCCGCGCGCCCTTCCGACGGGCGCAGGCGAGCCGCGCGCACAGCAAGGAGGCGTCCCATGTCCAATGCGTCGCCCACATCCGCGTCCGACGCCGCCGCCGCGTCCGACGCGCTGGCTCTCATCGCCGAGGGGCGCTGCGGCGACCCCTTCGCCGTTCTCGGCGCCCATCCGCTCGCCCAGGGCTGGGCCCTGCGCGCCTTTCTGCCCGGGGCGGAAGCGGCGGAGCTCGTCGATCCCCAGGGCGAGGTCCTGGCCGAGGCGGCGGATCTCGGCCGCGGCCTCTTCGAGGCGCGCCTGCCCGCCCGCCCCGACGCCTGGCAGTGGCGCGCCCGCCGCGGCGAGGACGTCTGGCAGGAGGACGACCCCTACCGGTTCGGCCCCCTCCTCGGCGATCTGGACGAACATCTGATCTCCGAGGGATCGCATGGCGAGCTCTGGCGCGTCCTCGGCGCCCATCCGCGGCGCCACGACGGGGCGGAGGGCGTGCATTTCGCCGTCTGGGCCCCCGGCGCCGCCCGCGTCTCCGTCGTCGGTCCCTTCAACGGCTGGGACGGCCGCCGACACCCCATGCGGGCCCGCGGCGCGTCCGGCGTGTGGGAGATCTTCCTGCCCGGCCTCGCCGAAGGCATCGACTACAAATACGAGATCCTCGGCCAGGACGGCGCGCTGCAGCCGCCCAAGGCCGACCCGGTCGGCTTCGCCGCCGCCCTGCGTCCCGACAACGTCAGCCGCGTCGCCCGGCTCGACGGCCACGACTGGCAGGACGCCGACTGGTTGGCGGAGCGCGCGGCGCGCAACCGCGTCGACGCGCCGATTTCGATTTACGAGGCGCATCTGCCCAGCTGGCTCCGCATGGACGGCTGGCGCTGGCCCGACTGGGACGAGCTGGCGCAGACCCTGGTGCCCTACGTCGCCGACATGGGCTTCACCCATATCGAGGCGCTGCCCGTGTCCGAGCATCCGCTCGACGCCAGCTGGGGCTATCAGCCCGTGGGCCTCTACGCTCCCACCTCGCGCCACGGCGACCTCGCCGGCTTCCGCCGCTTCGTCGAGGCCTGCCATGCCGCGCGCCTCGGCCTGATCCTCGACTGGGTGCCCGCGCATTTCCCCACGGACCCGCACGGGCTCGCGCAGTTCGACGGCTCGCATCTCTACGAACATGCCGACCCGCGCCAGGGCTTCCACCCGGACTGGAACACCGCGATCTACAACTACGGCCGCAACGAGGTCGCCAACTACCTCATCGCCAACGCCCGCTACTGGGTGCGCGAACACCATGTGGACGGCCTGCGCGTCGACGCCGTCGCCTCGATGCTCTACCTCGACTACTCGCGCAAGGACGGCGAATGGGCCCCCAACCGCTTCGGCGGCCGGGAAAACCTCGAGGCGATCGAGTTCCTGCGCCGCATGAACCGAGAGGTCTACGGCGACGACCCCTCCGTCATGACCATCGCCGAGGAGAGCACCGCCTGGCCCGGCGTCTCGCGCCCCGCCCATGACGGGGGCCTGGGCTTCGGCTTCAAGTGGAACATGGGCTGGATGCACGACTCTCTGCAGTACATGGCGCGGGAGCCGGTGCATCGCCGCTGGCACCATGGCGAGATGAGCTTCGGCCTCCACTACGCCTTCAGCGAGAATTTCGTTCTGCCGCTCAGCCATGACGAGGTGGTGCACGGCAAGGGCTCCATCCTCGGCCGCATGCCCGGCGAACGCTGGGACGCCTTCGCCGATCTGCGCGCCTACTACGCCTTCATGTGGGCGCATCCGGGCAAGAAGCTGCTGTTCATGGGGCAGGAGTTCGGCCAGCAGGCCGAATGGAACCACGAGGCGGAGCTGGACTGGTCCGCGCTCTCCGATCCCCTGCACAAGGGCGTTCAGGACCTGGTGCGCCGCCTCAACCGCCTTTACCGCGACGCGCCGGCGCTGCACCGGCTCGACGCCGAAGAGGACGGCTTCCGCTGGATCGACGGCGGGGCGGAGGACGCCTCCGTCTACGCCTGGATCCGCCGGTCCCCGGGGGAGGCGCCGGTCGTCGCGCTCTTCAACTTCTCCGGCGCGCTCCAGTCCGGCTGGCGTTTCGGCGTGCCGGGGGGCGAGGCGCCCTGGCGGGTGGAGATCGACACCGACGCCGCGGCCCTCGGCGGCGCCGGCCGCGGCCCCGTCGGCCCCCTCGCCAGCACGGCCGAGCCCAGCCACGGCTTCGATCGCTCCCTCACGCTCGACCTGCCCCCGCGCAGCGCCGTGATCCTGCGGCAGGAGCGGGTCTGATGGACGGTCTCGCGCCCGCCGGACCCCGCCTGCACGAGGCGGCGACCGAGGCCATGGCCGAGGACGCGCGCCGCGCCCTGGCCGAGGCGCCCACCGCCTACGAGGCCGCCCAGACCCTCGCCCGCCGCCTCGGCGCGCAGCCCGGCCCGGACGGCATCTGCGAAATCGGCTTCTGGGCGCCCGAGCTGCAGGAGCATCGCGTCCCCGACGGCGACGTCTTCATCGAGGTGCTGCGGCCGGAGGCGGGGCTGTCGCTGACCGTCTCCCTGCAGACGGTCGGCTTCGAACGCACGCGCCTGCCCGGCGCCCGCATCGACGGCTGGGTCTTCGCCGCCGTCGACGGCATGGCCGCCGGCACGCGGGATCGCATCGGCGATTTCTACGCTCTGGTGTGGCGCGACGCCGAGGGCGAATGGCATCGCATTCTCGACCCCATGGCCGCCTCGCTGCCCTTCGGCGTCTTCGCCCCGGCGGAATACTACGACCTCGCCGCGCTGCAGGCCGCCCGCGCCGACGCCGCCTGGTTCGAGGCGATGGAGGGGGAGCCGGCCAAGGTCGGCCCGCCCACCTCCATCCTCCAGATCCACGTGCCCACCGCCACGCCCGGCATGACCCTGGCCAGCCTGGCCCGCCATATCGAGGCCATCGGCGAGAAGTATCTGCGCGAGGCGGAGCTGGAGCCCGCCGACCGCCTCTTCCTCGGCTACGACGCCGTGCAGCTGATGCCGGTGGAGCCGACGACCGTCTACGAGGCGGGTCCCGACTTCTGGTCCGGCGACGCGCTCGACGCCGATACGGCGGTGGTGGAGCTGCGCCGCCCCAACACCACCAACTGGGGCTACGACATCGTCATCGCCGGCATGGCCGCGGTGAATCCGGCTCTGCTCGAAAGCGGTCGGCCGGACGAGCTGGTGGACCTCGCCGCGGTCCTGCACAACTTCCCGTGGCGGCCCAAGAAGCTGATCTTCGACGTGGTCTTCGGCCATTCCGACAATCAGGGGCTGGAGGCGCTCAGCCGGCATTACTTCGCCGGCGCCAACATGTACGGCCAGAACATCAACTACCGGAACTGGACCGTGCGCGCGATCCTGCTGGAAATGCAGCGCCGCAAGGGGAACTTCGGCGCCGACGGCATCCGCGTCGACGGCGCCCAGGACTTCAAATGGTGGGACGCCGACGCCGAAGAGCTGCGGCACGACGACGAGTTCCTGCAGGAAATGGCCGACGTGGTGCAGGAGGTGGCCGGCAAGCGCTATCGCC
>JBCBYE010000766.1:0-2048 GCA_039816075.1 Pseudomonadota bacterium
ACCCTGCGTGATGGGGATCGGGGGTATTCGTGGCACGTCGTGCGCCCGACTCCCGAGCGCGGCTTGCTCACGCGAAAGCGCGACGTGTGCCGTGCAGATGCAGCATTTCGCATCGCAAGTCAATCGCCGCGGCCCGGCGGGGGGTGCGATTAGCGCGCGCGCCGCGCCCCCACTGGCCCTTCGCGCGCGCCGGCGTCTATCGTTCCCCGGCGCGCGCCCGCGCCGGGCCTTGGGCCCAAGGCGCCGGGGCGCGGCGCGGTCTGGAACGGGGAGGCGACGCATGGCCGAACGGCTGGAAGACGGGCTCAACCTGATCGACGGCGTCTGGGGCGCCGGCGGCGCCGGCTGGATCGACGTGGAGAACCCGGCGACGGGCGAGGTGCTGGCGCGCCAGGCGCTGGCCGACCCCGCCGACGTGGATCGCGCGGTGCAGGCGGCGCGGCGCGTGCACCTTTCGGGCGCGCTGACCGACATGCGCCCCATGGAACGCGGCCGCCGGGTGCAGGCCATGGGCCGCTGGCTGATGGAGCGGCAGGAGGAGATCGCCCGTTCCCTGACGCTGGAGCAGGGCAAACCCCTGTGGGAGGCGCGCAACGAAGTCGCCGGCGCCGCCGCCTATTTCGAGTACTACGGCGGCCAGGCCGCGACGGTGGAGGGACGCTCCGTCCCCCTGGGCGCCGGCTATTTCGACTGGACGGAGAACGAGCCCTACGGCGTGTCCGGTCAGATCATCCCGTGGAACTTTCCGGTGGAGATGGTGGCGCGCTCCCTTTCCGCCGCGCTGACGACGGGCAATGCCAGCGTGATCAAGACGCCGGAGCTGACGCCGCTGAGCTGCGCCTGGCCGGCGCGCGCGGCGGAGGCCGTCGGCTTTCCGCCCGGCGCGGCGAACCTGGTCTGCGGCCTGGGTCCCGTGGCGGGCGCGGCGTTGTCGGCGCATCGGCAGGTGAACCAGATCGTCTTCACCGGCTCGGTCCCCACGGGCATCGCCATCGCCACGGCCGCCGCGGCCAACGTTGTGCCCTGCGTGCTGGAGCTGGGCGGCAAGTCGGCCGCCATCGTGCACGAGGACGCCGACCTGGACGCGTTCGAGACGAGCCTGCGCAAGGGCATCTGGCTGAATTCCGGCCAGGTCTGTTCGGCCATGTCGCGGGTCGTGGTGCATGAAAGCCGGCATGAGGAACTGGTGGAGCGGGCCTGCGCGTTGGCCCAGGGCCTGTCCGTCGGGCCGGGGATCGAGCGCGAGGCCTTCGGCGCGAACATGGGCGCCATGGTCTCCATCCAGCAGCGCGACCGCGCCACGGGCATGGTCTCGGCCGCGCAGGACCAGGGCGCGCGGGTCGCGGCGGGCGGCCGGCCGTTGAACCGGCCGGGCGCGTTCCACGAACCGACCGTGCTGACCGAAGTCACGCCGGACATGACCATCGCGCAGGAGGAGGTGTTCGGCCCCGTCGTGTCGGTCATGCGGTTCCGCGACGAGGCGGAGGCGATCGACATCGCCAACGGCGTCGACTACGGCCTGGTCGCCGGCGTCTTCACCCGCGATCTGGATCGCGCGACCCGCGCCGCGCGACGGCTGCGCGCCGGCCAGATCTTCGTCAACGAGTGGTTCGCCGGCGGGGTGGAGACGCCTTTCGGCGGCTACGGACGGTCGGGCTATGGCCGCGAGAAGGGGCGCGAGGCCTTGTGGAACTACGTGCAGACCAAGAACGTGGCCGTACGCCTGAGCTGACCGAGCGGACCGGAGACCCATCATGTCGATCTTCGACGAAGACCTGTTCGCCAAGGGGCTGGAGCGGCGCATGGCCACGGTCGGCGCCGAATACGTGGAGCGCAACCTGCAGGACGCCGACGACTTCAGCCGGCCGTTTCAGGAGGCGATGACCGCCTGGTGCTGGGGCTTCGGCTGGGGCGACGACGTGATCGACGCCAAGACCCGTTCCATGATGAACCTCGCCATGCTCGGCGCTCTCGGCAAGACGACCGAGTGGGAGACGCACTGCCGCGGCGCCCTGCGCAACGGCGTGACGCCCGAGGAGATCCGCGCG
>JBCBYE010000323.1:0-5461 GCA_039816075.1 Pseudomonadota bacterium
GCTCAACGCCCGCTTCCGCGCCAAGGACGCGCCCACCAACGTGTTGTCTTGGCCGGCGGAGGCGCTGACGCCGGCGCAGGACGGGGCCGCGCCCCCCGCGCCCGCGTCGCCGGCCGCGCCGGGCGAGGAGGCCGAAAGCCTCGGCGACCTCGCGCTCGGCTGGGGCATCGTGGCGCGCGAGGCCGCGGCGGCGGACCTGTCGCCGCGCGACCATGTCTTTCACCTGATCGTTCACGGAACGCTGCATCTTCTGGGCTACGACCACGAGCGCGACGGCGACGCCGCGCGGATGGAGGCGCTGGAAAGCCGGATCTGCCTTGCCGAGGGGCTGCGCGACCCTTATCTCGCCGGAACGGATGACGCGCCCCGGCCCCACGCCGCGGCGGGCTCGGAAAGGAGCCATGGACGCTGAGCGCATACCGGGGCCGTCCGCGGCCGCCGACGACGGAGACGCCGAGCCTGGCGGACCGTCTTTGATCAAGCGGCTTCTGGGCTTCAGCAGCTCGGGAGCCGCAGAGGACGATGCCGCCGCCCAAGCGCCGCTGAGCGACGGCGGCCGCGCCATGCTGCTGAACGTCCGCCGGTTGGGCGACCTGCGCGTCATCGACGTGATGGTGCCGCGCGCCGACATCGACGGCGTGGACCTCGACGCGACGCTGGCCGAGCTGGTGGAGGCGTTCCGCGACAGCCACCATACCCGCCTTCCGGTCTATCGGGAGACGTTGGACGACCCGCTGGGCTTCGTGCACCTCAAGGATCTGACCCTGCAGCACGGCTTCGGCGCGGGCGACGAGACGCCATGGGACCTGCGCTCGTTGATCCGACCCATGCTTTACGTCCCGCCCTCGATGCCGGCTGACGCGCTGCTGCAGAAGATGCAGGCGGGGCGCATCCACATGGCCCTGGTGATCGACGAATACGGCGGCGTCGACGGACTGGTGACCATCGAGGACGTGTTGGAGCAGATCGTCGGCGAGATCGAGGACGAGCACGACGTGGCCGACGACGTCGCCTTCCGCGCCGACGGGCCCGGCGTCTGGGTCGCCTCCGCGCGGCTGGAGATCCCGGAATTCGAAGAGACCGCGGGCGTGGATCTGCTCGAGGACGCCATGGACGAGGAGGTCGACACCCTCGGCGGCCTCGTCTTCATGCTGGCCGACCGGGTGCCGGAGCGGGGCGAGGTGATCGCCCATCCCGACGGGCACGAGTTCGAGGTGCTGGACGCCGACGCCCGTCGGATCAAACGCGTTCGCGTGCGTCTGCGCGGCAAGACGCAGGCGTCGGAGGCGCGCCCCGCCTCGGCGCCAACGCCGGACGCCACGCCCGCCGCCCGCGCCGCGGAATGACGGAGCGGGGCGCCGCGGAATGACCCGGCCGGGGGCCGATGCGGCCCGCGCGGGTCCCGCCCGGCGCGCCGTCGCCGACTTGCCCGGACCTGCCCTGTCGCGCCGCGCACGCCTCGCCGCGGCCTTCGCCTGCGGCCTGGCGCTGACCGCCGCGCAACCGCCGGTCTTCGCCTGGCCGCTGGTCTTCGTCGCTTACCCGGCGCTCGCCGCCCTGCTGTGGCGGGTCGATGCGAAACGGGCGTTCTGGACGGGCTGGGCCGCGGGCTTCGGCTTTTTCCTGTCGGGCCTCTACTGGATCGCCGAGGCCTTCTTCGTCGACGCCGCGCGCCACGGCTGGATGGCGCCCTTCGCGGTCAGCTTCATGGCGGCGGGACTGGCGTTGTTCTGGGGCGCGGCGGCCTGGGCGGCACGGGCCAGCGGGGCGCGGGGCCTGCTGGGCGTGCTGGCGCTCGCCACGGCATGGACCGCGGCGGAGTACGCCCGCGCTCATGTGCTGACGGGGTTTCCGTGGGCGCTGCCAAGCTACGCGTTCGCCGATACGGACATCGTGCAGCTATCGGCGCATGTCGGTCCCCATGGCCTTGGCTTCGGTCTGATCGCGCTGGCCTGCGCGCCAGCATGGCCGTGGCTTGGCCATATCGGGACTTCGCGAAGCCGGGTTAAATCGACTTTGAAGACCCTGGCTTTGTACCCCGCCTTCTTTGTTGCGCAGTTCGTAGTGCTCTTTGTCGTTGAGTTCATGGCGTACTTCACGCCTTACGATCCGGACAACCGTTTCCAGACGCTTGCCGCACCAACAGACGCCGATGGCGGGCGCTTGGTGGTCCGCGTCGTCCAGCCCAACGCGGCGCAGGACGAGAAATGGGACCCCGATATGATGCCGGTCTTCTTCGACCGGCTGATCGAGCTTTCTCGCCCGCCTTGGGGGTCGGACGTGGATGTGGTCGTCTGGCCCGAAACCGCGGTGCCTCAGCTTCTTGGACGCGAGCCAGAGGTTCGCGCGGCCATTGCGGCCTCTGCCCAGGACGTCGGGCCCGGAGCCCCCGGCACGACCGTCCTCGTCGGCGCCCGTCGCTACATCCAAACCGAATCCGGCCCCAGCTGGCGCAACAGCCTTTTCGCACTCGGCCCAGGGGGCGAAGCGATCGACGTCTACGACAAGCACCACCTCGTGCCGTTCGGCGAGTATCTGCCGCTGCATGGCCTCCTTTCCCGCCTCGACCTCGGCCTTTTCGTGGGGGAGACCGGCGGTTTCGACGGCGGGCCGGGGCCGACCGTCATGCGCCTGCCTGGCTTGCCCCCGGTCGCGCCGCAGATCTGCTACGAGACGATCTTTCCCCATCAGATGCCGCCCCTGGCCGACCGTCCGGACTGGATCGTCCAGGTCACCAACGACGCGTGGTTCGGCGCCTCGGCCGGGCCGTGGCAACACTTCCATCAGGCGCGGATGCGGGCGATCGAGCAGGGGCTGCCCGTCATCCGCTCGGCCAACACCGGCATCTCGGCGATCATCGACGCACGCGGCCGGGTCGTGGCCAGCGTGCCGCTGCTGACCGCCGGCGCCGTGCAGGCCCCGCTGCCGCGGGCGCTGCCGCCAACGCTTTACGCCAGGCACGGCGACCGGCCGTTCCTGGCCGCGCTCCTGCTCTCGTTCATTCTGATAGCGGCCCTGCGCCGGCGCGCGGCGGCTTGACCGTTCCGCTCCGGCGCAGTTAGACCCTCGCGATCCGCCGTGCCGAGGGGGCGCGGAGTTTGCAGTTCAGCTCGAGGAGCGCCGCCCGTGGCCCGAGACAGCTATCTCTTCACGTCCGAATCCGTCTCCGAAGGCCACCCGGACAAGGTCTGCGACCGCATCTCCGACGCCGTGCTCGACGCCTATCTGGCAGCCGATCCGCAGGCGCGCGTGGCCTGCGAGACGCTGGCGACGACCAACCGGGTGGTGCTGGCGGGCGAGGTGCGCGGGCCCCATTCCGTCCTCGACGGCATCGACGGCATCGTGCGCGACTGCATCAAGGACATCGGCTACGAGCAGGACGGCTTCCACTGGGAAACCGCCGACGTCGCCTGTCACCTGCATGAGCAGTCCGCCGACATCGCCGTGGGCGTGGACGCGGCGGGCGAAAAGGACGAAGGCGCCGGCGACCAGGGCATCATGTTCGGCTACGCCACCGACGAGACCGAGGCGTTGATGCCCGCGCCCATCCAGTACTCCCACGCCATGCTCCGCCGCCTGGCGGAGGTGCGCAAGAACGGGACGGAGCCCAAGCTCGGCCCCGACGCCAAGAGCCAGCTGACCGTGCGCTACGAGAACGGCGTGCCGGTGGGCGTGACCTCCATCGTGCTCTCGACGCAGCACCTGGACGAGGCGCTCAGCTCCGCCGACGTGCGCGCGATGGTGGAGCCCTACATCCGCGATGTTCTGCCCGAGGGCTGGATCGACCCGGCGACGGAATGGCACGTGAACCCCACCGGCAAGTTCGTGATCGGCGGGCCGGACGGCGATGCGGGTCTGACGGGCCGCAAGATCATCGTGGACACCTATGGCGGCGCGGCCCCCCATGGCGGCGGCGCCTTTTCCGGCAAGGATCCGACCAAGGTCGACCGCTCCGCCGCCTACGCGGCACGCTACCTCGCCAAGAACGTCGTCGCCGCGGGCCTCGCCAAGCGCTGCGTGATCCAGCTGAGCTATGCCATCGGCGTGTCCAAGCCGCTGTCGATCTATGCGGAGACCTACGGCACCGGCGCGGTGCCGGAGGCGGCCATCGAAAAGGCCGTGGCCGAGTGCATGGACCTGACCCCTCGCGGCATCCGCGAGCATCTGGGCATGAACAAGCCGATCTATCAGCGCACCGCCGCCTACGGCCATTTCGGCCGCGCCCCCGACGCCGATGGCGGCTTCGGCTGGGAGAAGACCGACCTGGCCGAGAAGCTGAAGGCCGCCGTCTGAGCGACGGCGCCGCGGCCGGAGGTTCCGGCCGACCCGGTATTGCAGCGGCGGCGCGGGCGCAGGTCCGCGCCGCCGCGTCGCGTTGGAGGACCCGCCGCGATGCCCAAGCCCCTGCTGCCCCGCGACGACGGCGCGCCGTGGCGCAACCTCCATGGCCGCCGCCACGGCAAGAAGCTGCGCGCAGGGCAGGAGGAGCATCTGGAACGCACGCTGCCCCGCGTCGCGGTGCCCGGCGTGAGCTGGGACGACAACCCCGAGCGTCGTGCAGTGGACCTCGGCGCGCTCTTCGCAGAGCCGCGGGAGGTCTGGCTGGAAGTCGGCTTCGGCGGCGGCGAGCATCTGCTCGCCCAGGCCCAGGCGAACCCCGATGTCGGCCTGATCGGCGCGGAGCCCTTCGTGAACGGCGTCGCCGTGCATCTCGCGGCGATGGAGCGGGCGGGCGCGCGCAACATCCGCCTGCACGCGGGCGACGCGCGCGACCTGCTGGACGTGCTGCCGGGGGGCTCCATCGCACGGGCCTTCGTCCTCTACCCCGATCCCTGGCCCAAGACCCGCCACCACAAGCGCCGCTTCATCGGGCCGGAGAACCTGGACGCCTTGGCGCGCATCCTGCGGCCGGGCGCCCAGCTGCGCGTCGCCTCGGACATCCCCGACTACATCCGCCACAGCCTGGAGGCGGTGCATCCCCGGTCGGATTTCGAGTGGGCCGCCGAGGGGCCGGAGGACTGGCGCGCCCCCTGGCCCGACTGGCCCGGCACCCGCTACGAGGCCAAGGCCCTGCGCGAGGGCCGCACGCCGTGCTACCTGACGTTCCGCAGGGTCTGAACCGCAAGGCGGCGCCGCGCCTCGGCGCAGGCATCACGGTTTGGACGCCGAGGCCCGCGGCCGCAGCCCTTCCGCCCCTCCGCCGAGGCCCGGGCGACCTCCGAGCGCCTGACCGGCCTATCGGCGTTTGCGCGGCGCTGGCCCCGCCCGCCAGACGCGGCGCATGCTGGACCGGGCGCCGCGCGAGGGCTAGGAAAGCGCCCTGACGCCGCCGCTCAACGAAAGCCTTCCGCGCATGTCCTCGCCCTCCAGCAGGCCCGTGGCGCGCGTCTCGCCAAGGGACAACGCGCCGAGGAGGAGGGCGCGGTGCGAGACGGACTTGTCGCCGGGGACCTCCGCCGAC
>JBCBYE010000865.1:0-1533 GCA_039816075.1 Pseudomonadota bacterium
GAAGCGCCAGCGATCCACGGGCGCGGCGGCCTCGGCGGGCAGGGTTTCCGCCGCGACGCTCATGCCAGGCCCTGCGCCTTCATCACGCGCTTCATGTATTTCAGGAACAGCGTCACGATCACGGCGGCGATGGCGAAGATGATGATCGCGTAGGCCGCCGCTTCGCCGATGGCGAATTCGCGTATGCCCCGCTGGAAGGCGATGTAGGTCGGCAGCTCCGACGACTGCGCCGGCCCGCCGGAGGTCATGATGTAGACCAGGTCCACGAACTTGAAGGCGTCGGTGAAGCGCAGGATGAAGGCGATGGCGATCACCTCCTTGAGCATGGGCAGCGTAATGCGCCGGATCGTCGTCCACTGGCCGGCGCCGTCGACCCGCGCCGCCTCGTACACCGCGGGCGGCAGGCTGACCCGGCCGGAATAGACGATCAGCAGCGGCAGCGCCGTCCAGTTCCACACGTCCGCGATGATGATCGACCAGAGCGAGACGCCCGCATTGAACCATTCCACATGCGAGGAGATCAGGCCCAGATTCAGCAGCGCCTGGTTCACCGCCCCGTTCGACGGCGTCAGCAGAAACCGCCACAGCACGCCGACGATGGACGGCGGCAGCATCATCGGCAGCACCAGCAGGATCAGGATCACCGTGCGCCAGGCGTTCGACTTGACGAACTCGTACAGCGTCAGCGCCAGCACCGTGCCCAGCAGCACCTGGAACGCGGCGCCGAAGGCCAGATACTGCAGAAGATGGCCGAGACTGTCCTGAAACCGCTCCGAATTGACCACCGTGCCGTAGTTGTCGAACCCGATATACTCGTGGTTCTGCATGAACAGGCCGGTGATGTTGGTGTCCCGCAGCGAATGGTAGAACATCCAGATCGTCGGGTAGATGACGATCGCGGCCAGCACCAGCACCGGCAGGCCGACCATCAGGACCGGCACCCAGCGCGCCACGATCAGCGGGCGGCCCCCGCCGCGGCGGGGATCGAACCAGTCGGGGTAAGTCGTCGGGTCGCCCCGCACGATCTGGGATCGCGAAGGCTCGCGTCGGGGTTGGGTCACGTCGTCTCCCTAGGCGTCGTGCGGTCTGATGCCGCATCCGACCTAGGGACAATGCCACAGCCTGCGTCGCGATCAAGAACTTGTTCGGAGCATTCAAAGACTTGATCGCGTCCCGCCCCCCCGGCAGGCTGCGCGCAAAGCGAATAGGCGCCCGGCGACGCGGCCGAGGCGCCAGGGAGGACCGCGCCATGACCATCGCCCCGCCGCCGCCGGGCTACGCCCCGCATTCGCCCGAAACGCTGCCGGCCTATCTCGCCTCGGTCCCCGGTCTCGGCGCGCGGCTGGGCCCCGACCCCGACGCCTGGACGGTGCAGGAGGTGGGCGACGGCAATCTCAACCTCGTCTTCATCGTGCGCGGCCCGGCCGGCGCGCTCGCGGTCAAGCAGGCCCTGCCCTATGTGCGGCTGGCGGGCGAGGGCCTGCCGCTCGTAATGCGCGCGGCTGAGCGGCAGGGGCCAGCTTTCGCCCACCA
>JBCBYE010000609.1:0-2915 GCA_039816075.1 Pseudomonadota bacterium
CTTTCGGCCGCGGGCGGCGGCGGGCATGCGCAGCTGCCGACGGGCCAGGCCCTGTCCACCCGGCGCCTGCTGATGGATTTCGTGGAGCTGCAGTCCGTCGCCAGCCGCAAGGCGGTGGAGACGCTGGCGCGTCACACCGACTGCCCCCAGTCCAAACCGTCGTTGGAGGCGCTGGCCGGCGACGGCTATCGCGAGGGCGTGTTCCTCAAGCGCCTGTCGGCGTTGGATCTGCTGGAGCGGTTCCCGGCCTGCGAGCTGCCGCTGGCCCTGTTCCTCGAGATGTGCCCGATGCTGGCCCTGCGCTACTACTCGATTTCGTCCTCGGCCGCGGTGCAGCCCGACCGCTGCGCCATCACCGTGGGCGTGGTGGACGACCCCGCCATCTCCGGCGAAGGGCGCTTCAAGGGCGTCTGCTCCAACTATCTCGCGGGGGTGGAGCCGGACGAGCCGGTCTTCGCCACGCTCAAGGAGACCAAGGCGAACTTCCGTCTGCCGGACGATCCCGCGACGCCGCTGATCATGATCGGGCCGGGCACAGGCATCGCGCCCTTCCGCGGATTCCTGCAGGAGCGGGCCAAGCTGAAGGCGGACGGCGCCGCGCTGGGCGAGGCGATCCTGTTCTTCGGCTGCCGCCATCCCGATCAGGACCATCTCTACCGCGAGGAGATGGAGGCCTGGGCCGCGGCTGGCGTCGCCGCGATCCACACCGCCTATTCGCGCCTCGACGGTTCCAAGACCTACGTGCAGGACCTGCTGCGACGGGAACGCGACGCGGTGTGGCGGCTGATCGAGGGCGGCGCCCGCATCTATGTCTGCGGCGACGGCGGGCGGATGGAGCCGGACGTGCGCCGCGCCCTCGCGCTGATCCATTCGGAGGAGACCGACGCAAGCGCCGAAGCCTCCGACGCCTGGATGGACCGCATGGGCGCCGAGGGGCGCTACAACCTGGACGTTTGGGTCGGCGGCTAGGGGCTGCCGCCAACAGGATCGGCGGCTAAGGGCTGCCGCAAACGGCGTTCCGCCCCGGCGATCCCCGGCGCGCTTCCGGGCGCCCCGAGCGCCGTCCCTTGCGGGACGTGCGCCGGCCCGCCCTCCAGCCGCGCCTCCGAAACGCGAACGGCCCGCCCCTTGGCAGGGGCGGGCCGCGGCGTTCGGCGCCGGTAGCGACGGAATCAGGCGGCCTTGGAGGCGCCGTTCCACATGTCGGAGGCGCGGGTGCGCAGGCCTTCGGTCTCTTCGACGACCACGTCGCGGGCCTTCTCGTAGGCGGTGCGGGCATGCTCGAAGTTCTGCGTGGCGCTTTCGCGCACGTACTCGGCCTGGATCTGCGCGGCCTCGGACAGCGACTTGGCCTCGACCAGCTTCTCGGTCGCGGCGATCGCGTGGCGGGCGTTCTCGTGCGTGATCTCGGCCATGCCGTTGAGGATCGACACGTAGCCGCCGACGAAACGGGTCAGCGTCGTTTCGAGGCCCTTGTTGAAGTCGGTGGCCGACTCCAGCGCGCCGTCGGTGCGCTTGCGGGCCACCTCGGCGGCGCGGTGCGCGACGTCGCGGGCGTTGTCGGCGAACTGGGTCGCGCGGTCGGTCGCGCTCTCCACGACGGTTTCGGCGGCGGCCTTGGTCTTGGCGGCGGTCTTCGGGGCGGCTTTCGCGGCGGTCTCGGTCATCTGAGGTTCTCCATTCTTCCTGGAAGCCATGGGACGGGTCCCGCTCGGCTTCGTCCAACGCGGGACAGCGCTGATATAGGACGCCCTCTTCGCAGTTGCAACATGCAGCTGACGTTTACGTAATAGGAAATTTGAGCGGTGGAATTTCTCGCGAAATCATAGGGCCTTGGCCACCCGGCTTCGGCCGAAGTTCCTCCGGACAGACGCGTTCAGCCTGCTGGAACCCCATTCTTGCCGCACTGCAGCATGGCCTTTCGCGTGCTTCGCCGCTACATGCCGGCCAGCCCGAGTCGTCTCAAGGATCCGGCCATGGTCGTCAGCCTCTCTCCCCAGGATCGGCGCAAGCTGGACGAGCTGCGTCGCGTCAAGTTCCTGGCCACCACAGCGCTGGGCGTCTGCCTGGCGGTGTTGGCGACGGCCAAGATCAACGACACAGGTCACACGGGCGTCGCGGCGGTGGCCGCCTTCGCCGAAGCGGCGGCCATCGGGGGGCTGGCGGACTGGTACGCCGTCGTCGCGCTGTTCAAGCGCCCCCTCGGCCTGCCCATTCCGCATACGGAGATCATCCCCAGAAACCAGGACCGCATCGCCGACAATCTCGGCCGGTTCATCGAAGACAACTTCCTCGACGACGCGGCCGTCCGCGCCAGACTGGCCGAGGTCGACTTCGCCGGCGCCGTCGCCGACTGGCTCGACGCGCCGGAGCGGGCCGAGGCGCTGGCCCGCTTCGCGACCTCCCTTCTCCCCCAGATTCTCGAGGCCGTCGAGAAGACCGACCTGCGCGACGCCCTCGCCGCGGAAGTCGTCGAAAAGCTCAAGCGGACCGACCTGACCCCCGTCGCGATCAAGCTGCTGGACGAGCTGACCCGCAACGACCGCCACCACAAGCTGCTGAACGAGGTGGTGGACGCGCTCCACGCCTTCCTCGGCAACGACGCCGCCGTCGAGGCGATCCGCCAGCGCGTGGCGGAGGAGCTGCCCTCGCTCCTCTACATCTTCCGCGCCGACGCGGTGATCGTGCGCCGCATCCTCTCCACCGCCACGGCGCTGCTGCAAGAGGTGAAGGCGCGCGACGATCACGACCTGCGCGGCGAGTACGAGACCTTCTTCCGCCGATACGTGAACGGGCTGCGCCGCTCCCGCCGCTTCGCCCGCGCGCTGGACGAGGCGAAGACCGCTCTGCTCGACCGCCCCGAGATCGGCGAGATCGTGGAACGGTTGTGGGACGGCCTGCGCGAGCACGCCCGC
>JBCBYE010000211.1:0-6940 GCA_039816075.1 Pseudomonadota bacterium
GACCCTGGCGTACGGCCTCGAGCCACAGGTGCACGTGCTTGCCGGCTTCGCGATGGCGACGGCAGAAGCGTTCGACCTCTGTCGCGCGCTTCGGCATGCGCTTGGCTAGCTCCACGAGTACCGCCGGGGGCGCGATCTTGTGGGCCGGAACGTCCCGCGCCTCCGCCACGCCGCGGCCCCGGTCTGCTCGCGGTCGGCGCCTCCACCGGCGGCGTCGCCGCGCTGACCGAGATGCTCGAGGCGCTGCCGGACGGCATGCCCCCCATCGTCATCACGCAGCACATGCCCGTCGGCTACACCGCCCGTTTCGCGCGACGCCTGCGCGAACGCCTCGGCCGCGACGTGGCGGAGGCGCGGGACGGCGAGGCCCTGCGCCCCGGCATGATCCGCATCGCCCCCGGCGACCGGCACATGGAGGTGCAGGCCGGCGCCTCCGGCTTCGTCTCCCGCCTCACGGGGACCGAACCGGTTTCGGGCCATTGCCCCTCCGTCGACGTCCTCTTCGGCTCCGTCGCGCGCTGCGCCGGCGCGGGCGCCGCCGGGGTCATCCTCACCGGCATGGGCCGCGACGGCGCCGCGGGCCTGCGCGCCATGCGCGGCGCCGGCGCCCGATGCCTCGGCCAGTCCGAGGCCAGCTGCGTCGTCTACGGCATGCCGCGCGCGGCCAAGGCCATGGGCGCCGTGGAGGAGGAGCACGACCTCGAGCGTCTGTCTCAACGATTGCGCGAGATCGCCGGCCCCATGGGCCAGCGCCGCGCCGCCCAGTAACCGCAAGGAGCGATCGCCATGCCCGCCGCAAAATCCCTCAAGGTCCTGGTCGTCGACGATCAGCAGACGATGCGGGGTCTCGCCCGTCAGTGCCTCAAGCGCCTGGGCGTCGTCGACGTCTCGCTCGCCGCCACCGGCGACCAGGCGCTGGAGGCGATGATGTCCAAGAAGTTCGACGTGGTCATCTCCGACCTCAACATGCCCGGCCTGTCCGGGGTGGAGCTCGCCGGCAAGATCAAGGCGCACCCGGTCTTCAAGTCGATCCCGGTCTTTCTGGCGACGTCCGACGCCTACCGGGACCAGGCCGCGGTGGACGAGGTGGACCATTTCGTGGCCAAGCCCTTCTCCGTGGCGGACATGCGGGAGGCGTTCGAGGCGCATTTGGGCGCTCTGAACTGATCCGCGCCGCGCCGGGCCCTCGCTCCGCCCTGCCGCGCCGACGCCCGACGGCACATCGCCGAACGCAAGCCGGCCTTGCGTTCGGCGATGCGCGTTGCGTCTTCGTACGCCGCGCCGTCGTTGCCGCCGCCGCGCCCGCCGGCCCTCGCCAGCGCCGACCGACCCTGCCGGCCCTCGCCGGCCCGATCGGCCGGATTCCCCTGGCCAACCCAGCCAGTTTTACGCGAACTGCGCGAACGCCCGGCGTCGCCATTTACCAGGCCTCAACCCTGCCGGCCGCATGCCTCCCCCCATAGCGCGAACACCGGTGGAACACCGCCAGCGCCGCAGAATCGCCGTCCGGGCTAAGCGCCCCGTGGCGGGAGCTCTAGAAGGATGCGAACATGACACTGTCCTCCTCCCTCACCGCCGGCGTGGCCGGTCTGGGCGCCAACGCGAACAAGCTCGCGACCATCTCCGACAACATCGCCAACGCCGGCACCTACGGCTACAAACGCGTCGATACGGAATTCACCTCCATGGTCGTGGGCGCCAACGCCGGCGCGTACACGGCCGGGGGCGTGACCAGCACCTCCTCGCGCAACATCGGCCAGCAGGGGGCGCTCGCCACCACCGGCAACGCGCTCGACCTCGCCGTCGTCGGCGGCGGCTTCCTGCCGGTCACCTCCGCGTCGCGCGCCGCGGCCGGCGCGCCGACCCAGCTGCAGCTGGCGCCCACGGGCTCCTTCAGCCCCGATTCCACGGGCCTTCTGCGCACCGCCTCGGGCCTCGCCCTGCTCGGCTGGCCGGTGGACGAGACCGGCGCCACCATCGCCGGATCGCGGCAGAGCGCGGCGGGCCTGCAGCCGGTCGTCGTGCCCGCCAACGCCATCGCGGCGGAGCCGACCACGCAGATCACCCTGGGCGCGAACCTTCCGGCCGAGGACACGTCCGACAGCGGTTCGGGCGACGCGCTGCCGGTCACCATCGAGTACTTCGACAACCTCGGCGGCTCGCGCGATCTGACGGCGACCTTCACGCCCAGCGTGCCCGCCGCCGGCTCGCCGCCGACCAACGCCTGGCGCCTCTCCTTCGCCGATTCGGCGACCAGCGGCGGCCCCGTGGCCGAATACGACATCACCTTCAGCGACGCCGCCGGCCTCGGCGGCACGCTCGCCTCCGTGGCCCCCGTGGGCGGCGCCGCCTGGAACGGTCCCGACGGCATCGCCGACATCCCCATCGCCGGCGGCTCCATCGCCGTCTCGCTGGGTCCGGTCGGGGCCGAGAGCCCGCTGACCCAGCTCGCCGCCCCCTTCACGCCGACCGGCATCAGCAAGAACGGGGCCGGCGCCGGCCAGCTCACCGGGCTCGAATTCGACGCCCAGGGCTTTCTGGTGGGCACCTACGACACCGGTCTGACGCGCAACCTCTTCCAGGTTCCGCTGGTCGACGTGCCCAACCCCGACGGCCTGCGCCCCGAAGACGCCGGCGCCTTCAGCGTCACCGGAGATTCCGGCGCCTTCTTCCTCTGGGACAGCGCCGACGGTCCGGTGGGCGAGCTGACCGGCTTCGCGCTGGAGCAGTCCACCACCGACATCGCCGGGGAGCTCACGGCGCTGATCGAAACCCAGCGGGCCTACTCGTCCAACGCCAAGGTCATCCAGACCGTGGACGAGATGCTGCAGGAAACCACCAACATCAAGCGCTGAGGCGCGTCTCGCCCGCCCCCCAGCCTGAAGGGATCCGACCATGAGCCTCTCCGGCGCGCTCTCCTCCGCCCTCTCGGGCCTGACCGCCACGACGCGGTCGGCCGAGGTCATCTCCGACAACGTGGCGAACGCCCTGACGGACGGGTTCGCCGCGCGCGAAACCCGGCTGTCGGCGCGCGGGCTGGGGGGCGGCGTGTCCGTCGACGCGATCGTGCGCCGCAGCGATCCCCCCGCCACGACGGAGCGTCGGCTCTCCGACGCCTCCGCCGCGCGCGCCGACAGCTTGTCCGATGCCCAGACCCGTCTGGCCGAGCTCTACGGCGGCCCTTCCGATCCCGGCGCCCTGCCGGCCCGGGCCGTCGCCTTCGAAACCGCCCTGGAACGTCTGGCCGACAGCCCGGCCAGCGAGACCCTGCAGCGCGGCGCCGTCGATGCGGCCCGGGACCTCGCGCAGAGCCTCAGCGCCGCCGCCGACGGCGTGCAGGAGCTTCGCCGCCAGGCCGACTCCGACATCGCCCGCATGGTCGACACGCTCAACGCCTCGCTCGCTTCGATCGAGGACCACAACCGCGACATCCGCCTCGCCGCCTCCAACGGCCTGCCGTCCGCGCCGCTCGAAGAGGCGCGCGACCGGGCCATCGATCGGGTGGCCGAGCTGATCCCCGTGCGCGTTGTGGACCGAGGTCAGGGCGAGGTCGCCCTCTACGCGCCCGGCGGCGCCATCCTGCTGGACGGCCGCGCCGTCGAGGTCGGCTTCAACCAGGCCAACACCGTCGTCGCCGACACCACCCTCGCCTCCGGCGCCCTCTCCGGCCTCACCCTCAACGGCGTGGAGGTCTCGGTCGGCACCGGCGGCGGCCGCCTCGACGGCGGCCGCCTCGGCGCCGCCTTCGAACTGCGCGACGCCCTCGGCCCTCAGGCCGCCGCCCAGCTCGACGCCATGGCCGCCGACCTGATTCAGCGCTTCGAGGCGCCCAGCCCCGATCCGACCCTCGTGCCGGGCGATCCCGGCCTCTTCACCGACAACGGCGCCGCCTTCGACCCGCTCCTGCAGATCGGCCTGGCCACCCGGCTGGAGATCAACGCCGCCGTCGATCCCGATGCGGGCGGCGCCTACTGGCGCATCCGCGACGGCGTCGGCGCCGCCGCGCCCGGCGATTCGGGCGAGGACGCGCTGATCCGCGATCTGCTCGCCGCCTTCGCCGATCCGCTCGCCGCCGACCCCGCCACCGGACTTCAGGGCCGCTACGGCTTCGCCGATCTCGCCGCCGGCGCCGCCTCCCTGCGGCTGACCGAGGCCTCCGCCGCCGAGGACGAGGCCGCCTTCCAGTCCGGCCGCAACCTCGGCCACATCGAAACCGAAGCCCTGCGTCTCGGCGTCGAAACCGACGACGAACTCGCCACGCTGCTGCTCGTCGAACAGGCCTATGCCGCTAACGCGCGCGTCATCCAGGCCGTCGATTCGCTGCTCGCCCAGCTCCTGGAGATCTGAGCATGTCCCTCGCCGCGCTTCCCGACTTCGCCCAGAACATCGCCCTTCGCCGCGAAATCTCCGACCTGCGTCAGCGCCTCGACCTGGCCGGCGAAGAGGTCGCCACCGGCCTGCACCGCGACCCGGTCCGCGCGTCCGGCGGCGATCCGGCGCGCCTCTTCGCCATCGAGCGCGGCCAGGCCGAGACCGAGCGCCGCGCCAACGGCGTCTCCCTGGCCCAGGGCCGCGTCCTCATCGTGCAGGAGGCGCTCGGCGGCGTTCAGGCCCTCGCCGACGAAATCGGCGTGGACCTTTCGGCCTCCATCGCCCGCGGCGACAACGTCGCCGCCCGCCTGCACGCCGCCGGGGCGGAGGGCGCGTTCCGCGACGCCGTCTCCGCCCTCAACAAAAGCTATGCGGGCCGCAGCGTCTTCGCCGGGGCCGAAACCCGCGGGTCCGCTCTGGATCCGGCCGACGACATCCTCGCCGACGTGCGGGCGCTGGTCTCCGCCGCGCCCGACGCCGCCACGGCCATCGCCGACGTTCAGACCTATTTCGGTCCCGGCGGCGGCTTCGAGACGACGCGCTATCTCGGCGCCGACGCCGACGCGCCGCTGGTCACGCTGGACGGCGGCCGCGCGCTGGGCGTGGCGCCGCGCGCCGACGATCCGGCGTTCCGCAACCTGCTCGAAGGGCTCGCTCTCGCCGCCATCGCCGTGGACGTGGCCTATGCCGGCCCCATCGGCGCCGAGACGGAGCTGATGGAGGTCGCCTCCGGCCGCATGGTCCAGGCGCGCGAGGACATCGTCCTGCTGCGCAGCGAGATCGGACTTTCCGAACAGCGTCTCGAAGAGGCTTCCGCCCGGATCGAGGCGCGTCGCTTCGCCCTCGACTCCGCTTGGAACGACGCCTTCGTCCGCGATCCCTACGAGGCCGCGAGCGAGTTCCAGGCCCTCGAACAGCAGCTGCAATCCACCTTCGCCGTCGCCTCCAGGCTCTCGGGCCTCAGCATCAGCGCCTTCTTGCGGTGAGGACCTTCATGCGCATCCGCCGTCTGGCCGCCGCCGTCGTCGCGGCGCTTCTCCCGCTCCTCGCCGCACCGGCCCTCGCCGGCCCGGGCGGCGAGGGCTTCGGCGCGGCGATGTCGCACCAGCCCGCGGCTCCGGGCGCGCTGCGCGTGCGCCTCAAGGACCTGGTCGAGGTCGACGGCGTGCGCGGCAACGATCTCGTGGGCTACGGCCTCGTGGTCGGCCTCAACGGCACCGGCGACGGTCTGCGCAACACGCCCTTCACCGAAGAGGCGCTGGCCACCCTGCTCGAACGCCTGGGCGTCAACGTCTCGGGCGAGCAGTTCCGCCCCAAGAACGTCGCCGCCGTCCTCGTCACCGGCGTGCTGCCGCCCTTCGCCCGCGCCGGCGGCCGCATCGACGTCACCGTGTCGGCCATCGGCGACGCATCCAGCCTGCTTGGCGGCACCTTGGTCATGACCCCGCTCAACGCCGCGGACGGCGAGATCTACGCGGTGGCCCAGGGCTCCATCGTCGCCGGCGGCGTCGTGGCCGAGGGCGACGCGGCCCAGGTGGTTCAGGGCGTGCCGACCGCCGGCGCCATCCCCGCAGGCGCGCGCATCGAGCGAGAGATCCCCTTCACCTTCGACAGTCTCGCCACCCTGCGCCTCGCCCTGCGCGAGCCGGATTTCACCACCGCCGCCCGCATCGCCGAGGCGATCAACAGCCGCGCCGGCCGACCCATCGCGCGCATGCTCGATTCCGGCGCCGTGGAGCTCAGCGCCGCCGCCGCCGGCATGCCCCCTTCCGCCCTCATCAGCGCGCTGGAGATGATCGAGATCGCCCCGTCCCGCCGCGCGCGGGTGGTGGTCGACCAGCGCTCCGGCACCATCGTGCTGGGCGACGACGTCCGCGTCAGCCGCGTGGCAATCAGCCAGGGCAACCTGACCCTGCGCATCCAGGAAACGCCCGTGGTCAGCCAGGCCAACCCCTTCGCCCCCGTGGGCGAAACCATCGTCGTGCCGCGCACCGAGGCCGAAATCGAAGAGGAAGAGGGCATCGGCCTCGCCGTCGTCGAAGACAGCGTCACGCTTTCGCAGCTGGTCGAGGGCCTGAACGCCCTCGGCATCGCGCCGCGCGACATGATCGAGATCCTGAAATCCATCAAGGCCGCCGGCGCCCTCCACGCGGAGTTCGTCGTCTACTGACCTGTCTCGCCCCGACCCCGCCTCGCCCCGACACGGCCGTCGCCCCGACACGGCCGCCGCCGCGTCGGGGCCGGCCCGACGCCGTTGCAAAGCCGTAGAGCCGGCTGGACCTCGCGTCCTTGAACGACGCAGCCGGCGTTCCCCAGCCGCCGATCCAGGCCTCGGGACCCGCCTGCCAAAGGTCCCGGCGCTCGCGCCCGGCCGTCAGCCGACCGCGCCGAAATGCCGTTGGCGCGCCGCTGCGCGTCCCCCCCACGGCCGCGCCCCCCACGCCCGCCCCCGCCGTCCGCCGCACCCGACGTCGCGTCGTCCCTCCGTCTCAACCGCCGCGTCGCGGCGCCAAGCCTGCCGCCCCGCCGCTTGCCAAACGCCGCGCCGGCCCCAAGCTTGCCGGCATGA
>JBCBYE010000482.1:0-3913 GCA_039816075.1 Pseudomonadota bacterium
CGACTCTGCCGCCCGTGGCGCGGGCGGAGGCTCAGGCGCGGATCGACTCGCTGACCTTCACGCCTCTGGGCGGCGACGCGCCGATGACCTTCGCGCAGTCCCTCGCCGCGACCTACACCGACGGTCTGCTGATCCTGCACCAGGGCCGCATCGTCTACGAACGCTATGCCGGCTGCCTGACCGAGGATGGCGTGCATGCGGCCATGTCCATGACCAAGTCCGTCACGGGCCTGTTGGCGGAGATCCTCGCGGCGGAGGGCGCCCTCGACGAAACCGCGCTCGTCCGCGACCTGATCCCGGAGATCGGCGGCAGCGCCTTCGCCGACGCGACGGTGCGCCAGGTGATGGACATGACGGCGGGCGTTCGATTCTCCGAAGACTACGCGGATCCCGACGCGGACATCTGGCGGTATGCCGCCGCCGCCAGTCCGCTGCCCAAGCCGGAGGGCTATGACGGCCCGGACGGCTATTGGGAGTACCTGCAGCAGGTCCCGCGCGATGGCGAGCATGGCGCGGCGTTCCACTACCGCACGATCAACTCCGACATGCTCGGCTGGCTGGTGGCGCGCGCCTCGGGTCTGTCGGTGGCGGAGCTGGCGTCGCAGCGGCTCTGGCAGCCCATGGGGGCCGAGCAGGACGCCTATATGACCGTCGACGCCAAGGGCGTGCCCTTCGCCGGCGGCGGGCTCAGCGCGGGACTGCGCGATCTCGGACGGCTGGGGCAGTTGGTGCTGGCCGAGGGCGTGGTCGACGGCCGCCGCCTGTTCCCGGCCGCGGCCGTGCGCTCCCTCCGCCGGGGCGGCGACCCCGTCAAGTTCGGCGATGCCTACCCCACCCTGCCGGGCGCCAGCTATCGCGGCCAATGGTGGTCGCTGCACACGGCCGGCGGGGCCTTCGCCGCGCGCGGCGTGCATGGCCAGACGATCTACATCGACCCGACCGCGCGCATGGTGCTGGTCCGCTTCGCCTCGTTCCCTCAGGCGAAGAACGCCTTGATCGATCCGACCTCGCTGCCGGCGTTCCAGGCCGTGGCGGACTGGCTGTCTGCGCAGTAAGCTGACGTAAAGTAGGAAGACTTGCGAGCTCCGAAGACGTCATGCCTCAGGGACCTGGCCGGACTGCGATGTCGCTGTCTTCCGGCCGATCGGACCGCTTCGGCGAAGTCTGCTACGGAAGGCTGTCGAGCATCAGCGACACCGGCGCCGCTCTGTATCCAGACAGGGTCTGCGACACTTGCTCTCGCTTGTACCCTGCTTGGATCAGGATTTCCTCCGCTCCGGCGGTCTGGGGAAAAAGCCACACCGTATCTCCCACGACATGCGCTTCCATGCCTGCGTAGTCGAACGGAATGACCCCGATTTGCGCGAGCATCGGACCGAGGTCCAATTGGTCCGCGCGCATGGACTGGGCGAGGGCGTCGATCTTGGCCCCGAGCGCGTCGAACCGCATGTCGATGCCTGCCTGGAGCTGAGCGTGTCTTTCTGCGGCATCCTTGGCGATCTCAAGACGATGGGCGTCGGCTTGAGACAGCCGCTCCGCCTGCCGACCCTGCTCCGAGGCAACGTCGTAGAGCAGACTGAGCGCGCCGCCTGCCGGCAACGCCGCCACGCTTGCCGCGATGGCGGCAGCGGCTTGCACGATCCTCATGCCTGATCTGTTTCCAGCCATGTCCCAGAACCGTTGAAAACACCGACTGGTCGTTCAGCCGACATGGGTTGGACAAGACTTGATCGCCAATCACGCTCACCCGACGAAGGCGCGCTCCACCACGAAGGTCGCGGGCTTGTTGTTGGCGCCTTCCTCCAGGCCGAAGCCTTCCAGCAGCGCCTTGGTGTCCTTGAGCATTTCCATCGATCCGCAGATCATCCCGCGATCCGTGTCGGGGGAGATCACCGGCACGCCCAGCTTCTCGAAGATCTCGCCGGACTGCATCAGGTCCGTCAGGCGGCCCTTCTGCGGATGGTCGTCGCGCGTGACGGTGGTGAAGTGGCGCAGCTGGCGGCTCGCTTCCTCGCCCACCAGCGGGTCCGCCTTGGTCTCGGCCACCAGATCGATGCCGTATTGCAGCTCGGCCGTCTCGCGGCAGCCATGGGTCAGGATCACCTCGTCGAACTTCTCGTAGGTCTCCGGGTCTCGGATCAGCGAGGCGAAGGGGGCGATGCCGGTGCCGGTGGAGAACATCCACAGGCGCTTGCCGCCGATCAGCGCGTCGTTGACCAGCGTGCCGGTGGGCTTCTTGCGGAACCAGACCTTGTCGCCGGGCTGGATCTTCTGCAGTTCCGACGTCAGGGGGCCGTCGGGCACCTTGATGGAGAAGAACTCGATCTCCTCGTCCCAGCTGGGCGAGGCGATGGAATAGGCGCGCCAGATCGGCTTGGGCCCCGGCAGCCCGATCATCACGAACTCGCCGGAGCGGAAGCGGAAGCTGGCGGGGCGCGTCAGGCGGAACTTGAACAGCCGGTCGGTGTAGTGCTGCACGCTCAGCACCGTCTCGGCGAAGACGCCGTTGGGAACCTCGATCTCCGCGGGAGCGTCCTGCGCCATGACGTTCATCCTGTCCACCTTGCTTGACATTTCTCTAGCGCGCGGGCGCGGGGACGCCAAGCGGGCAGCGGGTCACATGGCGTGGAACCAGGCGGACGGGAAGGGGGTTTCACATCAAATCTTGAAGCGGCTGATATTTCACAGTTGGCTTTGGACCTTCTCTGACGGCGGACAGACCCGCAGGCGATAGTCGTTCAACAACGACAAGGCGTCATGCGGCGCGCTCGATGCGACGCTCAGCCAAGCAGGCGGAGAGGTCGGAGCAACCGCATCCGGCCAGCCGCAGCGCAGAAGGGCGTTCGACGCGACCAGACCCGGCTCTTGCGCGTCCAGCCATCGAGACAGCCGTCTGCGCGGCTCGATATCGCGCCACAGCGGGTCCAAAGCCGCCTCGCGCTGTCTGAAGTCCTGGCTCAGCGACTTGTGCGGCTCCTCGGCGGTGAGCGCGAAACGCAATTGCAGGCGGGCGCCTTCGACTATGGAGCCGCGCGTGGACGGCTCGGTTTCGAACGTCACGATGCGTTCGAGGTCGTAGCGGAACGCGCGTCCGGCGTATTCGCCCGGCTTGCACACGCCGCTTTCGCGATCCGGAACGTGCTCCACCGACAGGATGCAGCGGTCGAAGCGGGTCGAACAATGAAGCGTCCCGCGGTGCGGGCGTTGGCAAAGCGCCGCCTCGATCTTCGCCTCAAGCTCGCGCAAGGTCAGACCAGGCGCCGCAGGACCGGGTCCCGACGCCCAGATCTCGGCTTCCCTCTCTTGCAATGAAAGAGCGTCCCAACGGTCGCTCTCGATGCGCTCCGCGGCCCGGCGCGCCGACCTCTCCCGACGCTCCGCCTCCCGGCGCGCTTCGTTCGCAAGGTCCATGAGCTGAACGAGCACCGATGCGATCACGGCGATGAAGATCAAAACCAAATTCATGCCCGACATGAAAACGCCGCCCGTTGGGCGGCGTCAACTTCGGTTCCGTCTGGACGCGATGTTCGAGCCCTCAGAACTCCGCCGCAAGGCTTCCCGCCTCGGCGCCCACGTTCTCCTCCAGATGCTTGCGCATCTTGCGCAGCGCCTGCGCCTCCAGCTGGCGCACCCGCTCCTTGGACAGGCCCAGCTTGCCGCCGAGGCTTTCCAGCGTTTCGGGCTGATCCTCGATCTTGCGGGCCACGATGATCATCTTCTCGCGGTCCGTCAGGGAGCCCATCGCCTCCGCGATCCAGTTGCGCGCGGTGCGCAAGTCGCGGTTGCGGGCCACGCGCGCTTCGCTGTCGGGACCGTCATCCTCGAGCGTCTCCACCCATTCGCGGCCGTCGTCGCCGGCCTGCTGGGCGTTGAGCGAGAAATCGGAACCGTCCAGCCGGCCCTCCATCATCTC
>JBCBYE010000090.1:0-10234 GCA_039816075.1 Pseudomonadota bacterium
ATCCACCCGATCGTGGGAATGACCAAGCCCGGCGACATCGATCACTTCACCCGCGTGCGTTGCTACGAGGCGGTGCTGGACAAGTATCCCCAGTCCACGACGCATCTGTCGCTGCTGAATCTCGCCATGCGCATGGCCGGCCCGCGCGAGGCGGTGTGGCACGGCATCATCCGCAAGAACCACGGCTGCACCCACTTCATCGTGGGCCGCGACCATGCCGGCCCCGGCAAGAACTCCGCCGGAGAGGACTTCTACGGCCCCTACGACGCGCAGGAGCTGTTCCAGAAGCATCAGGACGAGATCGGCATCGAAATGGTGCCCTTCAAGATGATGGTCTACGTGCAGGAGAAGGCGCAGTACGAACCCGCCGACGAGGTGGCGGAGGGGCAGACGGTCCTCAACATCTCGGGGACCGAACTGCGTCGGCGGCTCTCCGAGGGGCTCGACATCCCCGACTGGTTCTCCTTCCCCGAGGTGGTGACCGAGCTGCGGCGCACCAAGCCGCCCCGCTCCGACCAGGGCTTCACGGTGTTCTTCACCGGTCTCTCGGGCTCGGGCAAATCCACCATCGCCAACGCCATGATGGTCAAGCTGATGGAGCTGGGCGGCCGCCCGGTGACGCTTCTGGACGGCGACGTGGTGCGCAAGCATCTGTCGTCGGAGCTGGGCTTCTCCAAGGAGCATCGCGACATCAACATCAAGCGCATCGGCTACGTCGCGTCCGAGATCACCAAGAACGGCGGCATCGCCATCTGCGCGCCCATCGCGCCCTACACGGCCACGCGCCGCGCGGTGCGCGAGATGATCGAGGCCTACGGCGCCTTCGTGGAGGTGCATGTCGCCACCTCCTTGGAAGAGTGCGAAAAGCGCGACCGCAAGGGCCTCTACAAGCTCGCGCGCGAGGGCAAGATCAAGGAATTCACCGGCATCTCCGACCCCTACGAGGCGCCGGAAACCCCCGAGCTGCGCGTGCACACCGAGGGCGAGCAGGTCGACGACTGCGCCCAGCAGGTGCTGCTCAAGCTCGAGCAGCTCGGCCTGATCACCTGATGCGGCGCGCCGCGGCTTTTCGGCCGCGGCGCTAACCAGCCGTCAATCTCTGTTGGCCATCTTCCGTTCAGCTTGCGGAGGAGGGGCGGTCAGGCGGCCCCGATCGCTCCCTCCGCGACGTGCGAGAGGGTGCGTGCATGCAGATGATCAAGGCCGCCGTTCGGCCGCGCGAGGATGTGGACGAAACGGCCGAACTGGCCCGCAGCGCCGTGAACGAGGCGGTGCGCCGCGGCGTGCCGCCGGACCCGCAGGCCTTCGCGCTCTTCTTCGCCTACGTCCAGGGGCGTCCCGACCTGACCGAGGCGGTGGATGCCGAAGGCGACGGCGCGCTCAGCCTCGATGCGGTGGAGCGTCTGCACGACGTGCACCTGCGCGGGCCGGAGATGAGCACCCAGATCCTCGATCTCGGCGCGCAGATGGAGCGGGAGCTGACCGCCCTCACCGACAGCATGTCGCGGCGCAGCGAATCGGACGGCGACTTCATCGGCACCCTGGCCAAGGCGCGCGACGGCATGTCCCTGCTCTCGCGCCCCTCCTCGGTGCGCAAGGTGCTGCGCGAGCTGATCGAAACCTCCGAGGTCTATGCCGAACAGACGGAGCTTTTCGCCGCCGAGCTCGACGTCGCCCGCGCCCAGATCGAGGATCTGACCAACGAGCTCAAGACGGTCCGCGAAAGCGCCCTGCTCGACCATCTCACGGGCCTGGGCAACCGCCGCCGCTTCGACATGGCCATGGACGCCTTCGTCGAAGGGCGCCGCGACGCGTCCTCCGACGCGCCCGAACCCGGCCAGCCCGGGGGCGTCTTCAGCCTCATGATCGCCGATCTCGACCGCTTCAAGCGCATCAACGACACCTATGGCCACGACGTCGGCGACAGCGTCATTCGCCAGTTCGCCCAGACCGTGCGCCTGACGGTCAAGGGCCGCGACGTGGCCTGCCGCTTCGGCGGCGAGGAGTTCGCGGTTCTGCTGCCCGACACCGGCCTGCTCGGCGCCCGCCACGTGGCCGAGCGCATCCGCCAGACCTTCGCCGCCCAGTCCTTCGTGATCGCCGACACGCGCGAACGTCTCGGCTCGCTCAGCGCCTCCTTCGGCGTGGCCGAGCACAAGCCCGAAGAGCCGGGCTCCGCCCTCATCCGCCGCGCCGACGCCGCGCTTTACCGCGCCAAGTCCAACGGACGGAACCGGGTCTCCACGGCCGACTGACCGCCCGCCGCGCCGCTCGCCGGAGCGGAAACCGTCCCCCGGCGCGCCCCGAACCCGGCGGCGACCCCTGGCCCGCAAGACATCGCCCGCCCCTCCGCGGCGACCGAACTGCATCTCCGCGCCCGAACAGCGCCGCCCAAACTGCATCTCGGCGCCCGAACGGCGCCGCTCAAACCGGGTCTCGGCGCCCGAACGGCGCCGCACAAGCCGGATCGCCGCGCCCGAAACCGCGCCCGCGATTCCTGGCCTGAAACAGATCGACGGCGCCTCGCCGCCGCCCGGACCGGATCGGCCGCACCACGCCGGCCAGGCGGAGCCGAAGCTTCGGGACAGACGAGGCGCAGCCGCGCCCCGTCGCCGCTCGACCTTCGACCCCCGCAGGACCACGGGCGCTGCAACGCCGTCCAACGACGCCGGCGGTTCCGAACCACGACTGCGGAACGGCGCGACAGCGCGGGCGCCCAACGCCCCGGCCCGGCGGCGCTCGCCCCCGCAGATCGCCGCCCAACCCAAAACAAGGGCGGAGCCTTCGCCCCGCCCCCAACGCCGCACCGTCCCGCAGGTCCTCGGCCGAGCGCTCCGCCCCCGGCCGCGACCCGCGCGCGCAAAACCTCAGCCGCGCCGCCGGCGCATCACGCCCAGGCCCGCCAGCGCGCTCAGCAGCATCCAGCCCGCGGCCGGCAGCGGCACCGCGCTCGCGCCCCCTCCGCCGGTCCCGCCATCGTCGTCGTCCGGCGGCGGCGGCGGCGGCGGGGGCGGCGCGAGGTCGCCCTCCACGAACAGCCGCACGCCCGACAGGTTCCCCACCGTCCAGCTCGACGCCGGATCCGACGGCGAGCCGGAGGAGAAGAAGAACGACACCGTCTGCGTCCCCGCCGCCTGGGGCGAGGAATCCGTCGGCGTCGTTCCCGTCTGCGGCGCCTGGGCCGAGCCCGTCGCGCCCAGCGCGCCCGAGCCGAACACCACCGCATAGCGGCCCGCGGCGATCTGCGCGTCGCCGCCCAGGCCGTCGTCCACCGGCGCGCTGACCACCGAGCTCGACGTGGTCGGCAGCGTCAGCAGCGTGCTGAACAGCGCCGCCGTCGGCAGGTCCGCCGGGTCGGCCGCCGGCACCAGCGACGGCGCCTCCACGATCGCGGCGAAGATCGTCGCGCCGGGCAGCCCGCCCAGCAGATGCCCGCCGATCGAGCCGACGACCATCGGCGCGTCCACCTCGAACACGGCGCCGATATACTGGCCCGCGCCCACGATGACGCCCGAACTCTGGCCCGCAATGCCCGTCGTCGCCGTGTCGAGCAGGGTCAGCGCCTGCGCGCCCCCCGTGCCCAGCCCCAACGCCAGCAGCGCAGCCGAGATCCCCGCCCCGCCGCGCCTACGCCCCGTCCATCTCAGCATGAACACGCATCCTCTTCCGACGTCCCTTCTGGACGCAGGACTGCAGATAGCATGACGCGGCGAAGTCGCCAAGAAATTGGCTAGAATTTATTTAGACGCTTATTTACTCTATCTTAACCAATCATCACCAATCGGAATTAACTGAAGTAAACAAATCTTAAACCGCAGCCTTCCGGCTCTCCTCCACATAGATCTCCCGCAGACGCTTGGCGATCGGCCCCGGCGCCCCATCGCCCAGCACCGCGCCGTCGATCTCCACCACCGGCATCACGAAGGCCGAGGCCGAGGTGGTGAAGGCCTCCGCCGCGCCCTTGGCCTCCTCCAGGGTGAAGGCGCGCTCCTCCACCCGGATCTGCGCCTCGGCGGCATAGCGCATCACCGCCGCGCGCGTGATGCCGTGCAGAATCGAATTGGACAGGCCCCGCGTCACCAGCACCCCGTCCGCCGTCACGATCCAGGCGTTATTCGACGTGCCTTCGGTGATCGCGCCGTCCTCCACCATCCAGGCGTCGTCCTTGCCGGCGCGCTTGGCCTCCATCTTGGCCAGGCTCGGGAACAGCAGCTGCACCGTCTTGATGTCGCGCCGCTGCCAGCGCAGGTCGTCGATGGCGATCACCTTGGCGCCGCGCTCGGCCAGGGCGCTCGCCACCAGCGGACGATCCTGCGTGAACATCACCAGGCTCGACGGCAGGTTCTCGTCCCACAGGAAATCGCGGTCCTCCGACAGGCGCGACACCTGCAGATAGATCGCGCCCTCGGTCAGGGCGTTGCGCGTCACCAGCTCCCGATGGATCTCCAGCAGCGCCTCGTCCGTGACCGGCGCCGGCATGCCCAGCTCCCCCAGCGACCGCGCCAGGCGCACGCAATGCCCCTCGAAATCCACCAGCTTGCCGTCGAGCACGCTGGTCACCTCATAGACCGCGTCCGAAAACAGGAACCCGCGGTTGAACACCGAGACCTTCGCCTCCGACTCATCCACATAATCGCCGTCCACATAGACGATACGGCCCATGTCTTTCTCCTTGATTGGAAGGCTCAGCCCCAAAGGGCGGCGTCCGGCGGGTGCACCCCCGCCGCATCGAAGGTCAGCGGCGCCGCCCGGTCCTCGGCCAGCAGCAGCGGACCGTCCAGATCGGTCACCGCCGCGCCCTGCGCGACCAGCACCGCGGGCGCCATGGCCAGGCTCGTGCCCATCATGCAGCCGACCATGACGCCGTATCCCTCGGCCCGCGCCTGATCGCGCAGCGCCAGCGCCTCGGTCAGCCCGCCGGTCTTGTCGAGCTTGACGTTGACCCGGTCGTAACGTCCGGCCAGCGCCGGCAGCGAGGCGCGGTCATGGCAGCTTTCGTCGGCGCAGACCGGCACGGGCCGCGCGATCTCCGCCAGCGCCTCGTCGGCGCCGGCAGGCAGCGGCTGCTCCACCATGTCCACGCCCAGACGCTGCAGATGCGGGGCCAAGGCGGCGTATTCCTCGGCCGACCAGCCCTCGTTGGCGTCGATGACCAGGCGCGCGCGCTGCGCGCCCTCGCGCACCGCCTCCAGCCGCGCCATGTCGCCCTCGCCGCCCAGCTTGATCTTCAGCAGCGGGCGATGGGCGTTCTCCGCCGCCTTGGCGCGCATCTGCGCCGGCGCCCCGAGGCTGAGGGTGTAGCAGGTGGGCTCCGGCCCCGGCGCCGGCAGCCCCGCCAGCTGCCAGACGCGGCGGCCGGCGCGCTTGGCCTCCAGGTCCCACAGCGCGCAATCGACCCCGTTGCGCGCGGCCCCCGCCGGCAGCCGCTCGGCCAGCGCGGCGCGGTCCAGCCCCTCGCCCGCCGCGCCCTCGATGGCGGCGATCACGCCCTCCACCGTTTCGCCATAGCGGGCGTAGGGCACGCATTCGGCGCGGCCGACCAGGTCGCCGTCGCGCAGCTCAACGGTCACCACCGCCTGCTCCGTGCGCGTGCCGCGGGCGATGGTGAAGGGTTCGCGCAGCCGGAACACCTCGCGCCGCGCGGCGACCTCGATCATTCCAGCGCCTCGACCAGCCGCTCCGCCCCCTGGCGGAACGGGTCCACTGTGGGCAGGCCGAACTCCGCCTCGATGCCTTTGAGGTAATCCACCGCCTCCTCGTCGCTCATGGACGAGGTGTTGACGCTGATCCCCACCACGCGCGCCGCGGGGTTGGCCATGCGCGCCATGGTCAGCGCCACCTCCTGCAGCGACTCGAGGCTGGGCATCGGGTGGTCCGGCAGGCCGCGCATATGCGGGCGCGAGGGTTCATGGCACAGCACCAGCGCGTCCGGCTGGCCGCCATGGATCAGCGCCAGCGTGACGCCGGAATAGCTCATATGGAACAGCGACCCCTGCCCCTCGATCAGGTCCCAGTGGTCGTCGTCGTTGTCGGGCGTCAGCCACTCGACCGAGCCGGCCATGAAATCGGCGATCACCGCATCCAGCGGCACGCCCTCGCCGGTGATCAGGATGCCAGTCTGGCCGGTGGGGCGGAAGGTGCATTTCAGGCCCTTGGCCTTCATCGCCTTTTCCATGCACAGCGCCGTGTACATCTTGCCCACCGAGCAATCCGTGCCCACGGCCAGCATCCGCTTGCCCCTGCGCGGCTTGCCGCCTGCGATGGGGTAGTCGACCGCGGGCACGCGCACGTCGTGCAGCTGCCGGCCATGCTCCTTGGCGAGCGCGGCCAGCGTCTCCTCCTCGCGCAGCAGGTTGTGCAGGCCGCTGGCCAGATCGAAGCCCTTGATCAGCGCCTCCTCCAGCACCGCCAGCCAGGGTTCGGAGATGTAGCCGCCGCGGTTGGCCACGCCGATGACCAGCGTCCGGGCGCCGGCGGCCTTCGCCTCGTCCAGCGTCATGTCGGGCAGGCCCATGTCGGCCTGGCAGCCGGGCAGGCGCAGCTGGCCGACGCTGGCCTCGGGGCGCCAGTCCTTGATGCCCTGCGCCACCTTGGCGGCCAGCGCATCCGGCGCGTCGCCGAGGAAGAGAAGGTAGGGGTGCTCGATCATGGGAGGGGGCCTTCGCGCAGCTTCACAGCGCGATCCAACGCCTCATGCCGCACCGCGTCAATGGGCAGGACCCGCGACGCTTGGCGCAAGGCCGCGCGCAGCCGCCTCCGGCGTCTGCAGGTCCGCTTCGCGGACCTCGGCGCGCTGCGCGCGCCGGCGCGGCCGGACGGCGCCGTAACGGCCGACGGCGGCGCCCTGGGGACCCGCCGACAAGGCCCCCGCCACATGGGGCCCGTCGCGCGCAACCCCCGGATCAGGCGGCGCGCGCCTCCGCCGGACGCGCGGCCTCCGCCGCGGCCGCCAGCCCCGCGATGGGCGCCGTGGGCGCGCGGTCCTCGGGGATGTCGCACAGGCCCAGCGCCCGCAGACCCCGGTCGAAGCCGCGCGAGGCGGTCAGCACAGCGAAGGGCACGCTCAGCGACAGGCCCGCCAGCACCGGCGCCGCCCAGGGCAGCGCGCCGGGAACCGTCGCGCCGATCAGCGCCGTCAGCCCCAGGCCGAACAGCGTCTGCGGCCACAGGCCCCGCCACGCGTCGCCCCAGGTCACCGACCAGGCGTCGCGGTTCTGCCCGCTCCAATGCATTGTCCTGCCGAAGGCCAGCCCGACCAGAAAGATCGTCACCCGCAACGCCACCATCGGCGCCATGAGGATGGAGAACACGGTCTCCACCGCCGCGCCTCCGGCGAAGCGCAGCGCGCCGCCGTAGCGCGCCACGCCCCCCGGCGTCAGCGCCACGTCGATCCAGCCGGCGACCTTGGGCACCAGGCTCATGGCGAACATGATGACGAACATCGCCAGACCGAAGGCCAGGTTCACATCCCCCGTCTCCCCGATCACGATCTTGGCCGCCGCCGCCGCCGTCATCAGCATCCAGGCCGGCGCCCCGAAATACATCGCGATGGCCGCGAACACCTGGAACCGGCTCATGGGCTTCAGCCCCCGCAGCCCCAGCAGCCCCCAGTACTGCATGTTGCCCTGGCACCAGCGCAGATCGCGCCGCGTGAAATCCATCAGCGTCGGGGGATTGTCCTCATAGCTCTCGCTCTCGGCCGGAACCACGCGCACCTCGTAGCCGGCGCGCCGCATCAGCGCCGCCTCGATCTGATCGTGGCTCAGGATCGGGCCGCCCAGCGGAGCCTTGCCCGGCAGCTGCGGCAGACCGCAGCCCAGGCGGAACGGCCGCGTGCGCACCAGCGCGTTGTGCCCCCAATAGGGCCCGCAATCGCCATGCCACCAGGCCGCGCCGATCGTGAAGGACCGCATGCCCGCGCGCATCCCGAACTGGAACACCCGGGCGAAGCCGCCGCCGGCCGGCGCGCCCACCACCAGGCTCTGCAGGATGCCGATGCGCGGATGCGCCTGCGCGATGCGCGCCAGGCGCAGGATCGTCTCGCCGCCCATCAGGCTGTCGCTGTCCAGCGGCAGGAACAGGTCGTAATCTTTGCCCCAGCGCCGCAGCCAGTCGCGCACGTTGCCGGCCTTGAAGCCGCGATTGACCTCGCGCCGGCGATAGACCGCCGGTCGCCCGTCCGGCCCGCGCAGCCGCGCGCCCCAGCGCGCCATGGCCGCCGCTTCCGCCTCGGCGATCTCGGCCTCGTCGGTGTCCGACAGCACGAACAGGTCGAACGCCCGTCCCTCGCCCGTCGCGTCGAGCCCTGCGCGCACCTGCGCCAGCCGGGCCAGCGCCCGGTCCGGCGGCTCGTTGCGCAGGAACATCAGAACGGCGACGCGCTCGCGGATCGGGGCCGCCGCGTCGCCCGCCGCCAGATGCGGCGCCGCGGCCGCCATCCCGTCCTTCGCGCCATGAAGCAGCCACAAGCCCAGACCGGCGTTCACCACGCCCATGATCGTCCAGGGCGCGCCGACCGCGACGCAGGCGACGATGATCGCATCCGTCACGCTCCAGCCGCCATGGCCGAACACCTGCGCGGCGCCCCACAGCACCGCCGCCAATCCCGCAAGATTCAGCGCAGCGGCGAAAATCCGCCGTCGCCTCAACGTCTTGCGGTCCTGAAGGGCGGCGGGCGTCGTCTCCGGCGTCGGCGAGGCATCGGGCCGTCTTGCGGCCGAGGCGCGCGCGGCGGCGGCGGGCGGGGCGAGGTCCAGCGGCAGATCGGTCATGTCTCAGGTCCTCGACGCCAACCAAGGCGCGGATGCGGCGGAATGCCGGCGCGGGGCGGACCCCACGCAGGCGTGATCGGGGCGAACGCGGCGGAACGCGGCCGCGCTGGACCCCGGAGCCGGCGCAGCTATGCTGCGCCGCGGCACGGCAGGCCACATAGCGGAAACTGCAACGAAACAAAGAGGTTCAGAATGTCGCGCGCCCTCATCTACGCGGCGCCGGGCCGGGCCGAGATCCGCGACGGTCCCGAGGGCGAGGGAGAGCTGCGCCTCGCCATGGTCGTCTCCGCCCTCTCCCGCGGGACCGAGCGCCTGGTCTTCGAGGGCCGCGTGCCCCCGTCCGAACACGCCCGCATGCGCGCGCCGTTCCAGCGCGGCGATTTCCCGTTTCCGGTCGAATACGGCTACTGCGCCGTGGCCGAGGTGCGGGAGGGGCCGGCCGAACTGATCGGCCGCCTGGGCTTCGCGCTGCATCCCCACCGCACCCTCTTCCGTCTTCCGGCCGCGGCCTTCGCGCCGCTGCCGGAGGGGCTGCCGCCCGAACGGGCCGCCCTCGCCGCCAACATGGAGACGGCCCTGAACGTGGTCTGGGACGCCCGCATCGCGCCGGGCGACCGCGTGGCCGTGGTCGGGGCGGGGCTCGTCGGCTGCCTCGTCGCACGGCTGGCGGCCGGGATCCCCGGCGTCGAGGTGCATCTGACAGATGAAAACCCGTCCCGGAAACAAACGGCTGAGCAACTGGGCGTGACCTTCTGCAACATCGGGGGTCTGCCGGGCGGCTGCGACGTGGCGGTGAACGCCTCCGCCTCGGCCGACGGCCTCGCCTCGGCGCTGGACTGCCTGGGCGTCGAGGGCCGCTGCGTGGAGGCGAGCTGGCACGGCGAGGGCGCCGCGCCCGTCCCCCTCGGCGGCGCCTTTCACGCGCAGCGCCTGTCGCTGATCTCCAGCCAGGTCGGCCGCCTGCCGCCCGAGCGCGCGCCACGCTGGAGCCACCGCCGCCGGCTCGACGCCGCCCTGCGCCTGCTGGCCGCGGACCCCGCCCTCGACGGTCTGCTCACCGGCGAGGTCGCCTTCGACGACCTCCCCGCCCGCCTCCCCGCCCTCCTCGCGCCCGGCGCCGAGGGCATCGCGACGCTCGTGCGGTATCGCTGATCCCCGCCCGGCATGCGCCCCTCGGGGGGATCGACCCCCCTCGTGACGCGGCCGCGCGGGGCGCGGCAGCCTGCCCGCGGCCGGCGCCCGGATCGACCGCCTCGCGAGGCGCCCGTCGCGCCCTGGCGGCGACGCGCCGCGTTTGGGACTTGTCCGGACAAATTCGTCCGCCCCTTCTGCGAACGCACGCTTCGGCCGAGATCCGCACCGACATTCGCCGGACGCCTGCCCGACGTTCGCCCGACAAATGCCCGACGCATGCTTGACCTTCGCCCGACAAAAGTCCGACGCAGGCCGGACGCTTGCCAGAC
>JBCBYE010000784.1:0-1958 GCA_039816075.1 Pseudomonadota bacterium
AGGTTGTCGCCGGTCAGCTCGCCGTTGATCTGGAAACCGTTGGAGCCATCGAGGTCGAGCAGGTCGAACTCGGTTCCGAAGCCGTCGGCGCTGCCGAAGACGACATAGGCCGCGCCAGCAACGAGCGCGCCGGCACGTCCCTGTCCGAGGCAGGCGACGTCAACGGCGACGGCCTGGACGATCTGATCATCGGCGGCGGCTTCGGCGACGGCGAGGCCTATGTCGTCTTCGGCAGCGCCGACGGCTTCGGAACCGAGTTCGACCTGCTCGACCTCGATGGCTCCAACGGTTTCCAGATCAACGGCGAGCTGACCGGCGACAACCTCGGCACGTCGGTCTCGGCCGCGGGCGACGTCAACGGCGACGGCATCGACGATCTGATCGTCGGCGGCCCGGGCGCGGACGACAACGGCAGCAATTCCGGCGAAGCCTACGTCATCTTCGGCTCCACCGACCCGTTCGCGGCCAACGTCGAGGTGTCGGACCTCGACGGGTCCAACGGCTTCACCCTGCGCGGCGTGTCCACGGGCGACGAGGCGGGCGACGGCGTGGCGGGCGTGGGCGACGTCAACGGCGACGGGGTGGACGACCTGCTGGTCGCCGCCTCGCAGGCGGACGACGGCGCGGGGACGGACCCGCTGAACCGGGTGGGCGAGGCCTATGTGGTCTTCGGCTCCACCACCGGCTTTTCGACCGTGGTGGAGCTGTCGTCGCTGAGCGCCGACGACGGCTACGCCATCTTCGGCGTGTTCGAGGACGACCAGGTCGGAACCTCGGTCGCCGGCGGCGGCGACGTGAACGGCGACGGCATCCCCGACATGCTGCTGGGCGCCCCCACCGCCGGGTCGAGCGCCGAGGGCGAGACCTATGTCGTCTTCGGCGAGAACGCGGTCAACGACCCGCCCGAGGCCTTCGACGACGCGGCGACCACGAACCAGGTCAACGGCGTGAACATCGACGTCTTCGACGACAACGGCTTCGGCGCCGACCGCGACGTGGACCCGGGCGACACGATCTCGGTGACGCGGGCCGAGGGCCAGGCGCTGTCGAACAACACGCAGATCGACCTCGCCGGCGGCGGGCGGATCATCTTCACCGGCGCCGACCGGTTCCTGTTCGATCCCGCCGGCGATTTCGACGACCTCGGCTTCGGCCAGAGCCGCAACGTGACGTTCGAGTACGAGATCGAGGACGGCAGCGGCGCGACCGACACCGCGACGGTCACGGTGAACGTGACCGGCGTCAACGACTCGCCCACCGCGACGGACGACACCTTCGCCACGGACGAGGACACGACCTTCGTCGGCGACGTGACGGCGGACAACGGCGGCGGCGTCGATTTCGACATCGACTTCGAAGACACCTTCACGGTCGCCTCGGTGGACGATGACGACGACGCCGTCGGCGTGCAGGTCGAGGCCTTCGGCGGCGGCCTCGTCACCGTCTTCGCCAACGGCGAGTTCCGCTTCGATCCGAACGGCGAGTTCGAGTTCCTCGCGGCCGGCGAGGGCGCGGCCGTCCAGGTGGACTACGAGATCGAGGACGAGCGCGGCCTGCGCACGGGGGCCACGGCCACGATCACCGTCACCGGCGTCAACGATCAGCCCGACGCCATCGACGACGACATCTCGGTCGGCGTCGAAGAGACCGTGACCGGCAACCTGATCACCGGCTTCGGCGAGGATTCCGATCCCGACGACAGCGACGAGCTGACGGTGTCGGCCGTCAACGGCGCCACCTCGGATGTGGGGCAGACGATCACGCTCGCCTCGGGCGCGACGCTGCTGCTGCAGTCGGACGGGACGTTCCTTTACGACCCCAACGGCGGCTTCGACGATCTGGGCGCGAACGCCTCGGCGACGGAGTCCTTCACCTACTCGATCGAGGACGGAAACGGCGGGTCGGACACGGCCACCGCCATCGTCACCGTGTCGCGCGAGGGTCTGCGCGAGATCGGC
>JBCBYE010000472.1:0-3970 GCA_039816075.1 Pseudomonadota bacterium
CCATCACGCCGATCACGGGGCGGGAGGCTCTGCCGGGCATGGGGTCTCCTTGGGCGCGCTGCGGTCCACCCGGAAACCTAGCGCGCGGGTCCGAAGGCGTCGAGGGCGCGGCTTGATCGGGGTCAAGGCCCGGCGCGCCGCGCCGCCGCAGCATCGCCGCCGATCCCGCAACGCCCCGAGGAGCGCCCCCCATGAGCCATGTCCCCAACGAACTGGCCGAGCTGATGCCCGAGCAGGCCGAGGCCATCGCCGCCAAGAAGACGGGAGACGCGCATTTCGCCAAGCTGGCGGAGGCGTATCACGAGCTGAACCGCGCCATCCACCGCGCCGAAACGGATGTGGAGCCGACGGACGATTTCAACATGCAGGACATGCGCCGCAAGCGCCTTGCGCTGCTGGACGAGATCAAGGGCATGCTGGCGGACTGAGGCGCCGACGACGAAAGCGCGCCTGATCCGCGACGCCGTCGCCGTCGCCGTTGTCGTGGCCGTTGTCAGCGGAATGGGCCGTCGGCAGCCTCCCTTCGAGGATGGATGGAGCGTTTGAGCATGGACGACCCCGAGCCGCGACGCGGCGCCGGGTTCCGAAGAGACGCGATCCTGATCCGCGCTGGACGGAGTTGCCCGCTCGCGGTCGACGTGCCGGCGCGCCGTTCGTTCCTCGTTGCAGTCTTCGTGTTCGTGGGGACGTTTCAGCCACGAACTCTGGGCGCCCCCGCAGAACAGCCAGGACGACGTCGCCCGGCTTCCGGCCTTCGGCTTGACGTTGACGTCGTGCTTGATGGCGGACGTCGCCGCCGCTTTTGGAACGCGGCGATTGCGGGGCCGACGCGGCGTCGCGGCTGCGGCGCTTGTGCACGGGATGCTTTGTCGCCCTTTGCTCCTGTCACAGGTCGCCCAAGGCGCAGATGAGATCGGGACGCCGGACGGTTGGGGGCGTTTGGTGCTCGTCTGGTGCGTTGGCGTTGCCGCAATGGCGGCGGTCTTGGAGCCTCTGGCGGCGTTCATTCGCAGGCGGCGCCGAAGACGCAACGGATGAGCGGGAATTCTCCTTCCCCGGCGGGGGCCGCTCGGCAGCCGCTTGCGCAGACGGCCGGCCGAGGACGTCGACGGGCGCCGCAACGTCCTGAAAAGGCGCCTTGAGCGAGAAGCACGACGTCGAAGATCGCCTGTTCCGGTTTCGCACGCGCCGGCAAGACACGCAGGCGGGTCGCCCTGGGTCCAAGGCTCGCAGGTGCGCGGTGCGGGGCCCGGCCGACGGCCGGCCAGGCCTGGAGACTTTCCGCGACCTGGCTGGCACGCTGGCCTACGGTTCGCCTTGGGCGAAACGCCCCGTTGGCGCGCGCTTCTTCAAGGGCGGCGCGGCGCGCGGCATCAGGGCGCGGCGGCGAGGCCGGCGGCCCGGATGCCGGCGACGGCGGCCGCCTCGTCCTTGTCGGAGGCGTCGCCGGAGATGCCTACGGCGCCGATGGTGCGGCCCTCGGCGTCCTTGATCAGGACGCCGCCCTGCACCGGCACCACGCCGCCGCCCAGCGCGCCGTTGGCCGCCTGGATGAAGTAGGCCTGCGCCTCGGCCCGGGCCTGCAGGGCCGTGCCGCCGAAGCCGAGCATCACCGCGCCGTGGGCCTTGCCGCGGGCGATCTCGAACCGGCCGGGGGGCGTGCCGTCCTGGCGGGAGAACGCCACCAGCCGACCGCCGGCGTCGAGCACGGCGACGGCGAGCGGGTTCAGCCCCGCCGAAGCCTGGTGCGCGAAGGCGCCTTCGAGGATCGCGGCGGCCTGCGCCTGGGTGATCGTGACGTAGACGCTCATGACGCCCTCCCCTTCTTTTCGAGCCGGTGGGCGTGCAGCAGCGGCTCGGTGTAGCCGGAGGGCTGCGCCACGCCGTCGAAGACCAGCGCGCAGGCGGCGCGGAAGGCCGGGCCGTCGTAACCGGGGGCCATGGGCGCATAGAGCGGATCGCCGGCGTTCTGACGATCCACCACCTCGGCCATGCGGCGCATCGTGGCCTCCACCTGATCGCGGGAGACCACGCCATGCTCCAGCCAGTTGGCCATGTGCTGGGAGGAGATGCGGCAGGTCGCGCGATCCTCCATCAGGCCCACGTCGTTGATGTCCGGCACCTTGGAGCAGCCGACGCCCTGATCGACCCAGCGCACCACGTAGCCGAGGATGCCCTGGGCGTTGTTGTCGAGCTCCGCCTGCACCTCTTCCTCGGACCAGTTGGGCCGGTCGGCGAGGGGGATGCTGAGGATGTCCGAAAGAGCCGCGCGGGGCCGTCCGGCGATGGCGGCCTGGCGCGCGAGCACGTCGACCTTGTGGTAGTGCGTCGCGTGCAGCGTCGCCGCGGTGGGCGAGGGCACCCAGGCGCAATTGGCGCCGGCCTCGGGGTGGCCGATCTTCTGCTCCAGCATCGCGTGCATCAGGTCGGGCATGGCCCACATGCCCTTGCCGATCTGCGCCCGGCCGCGCAGGCCGCATTCGAGGCCGACGTCGACGTTCCAGTCCTCGTAGGCCTTGATCCAGGCCTCGCCCTTCATGTCCGCCTTGCGGATCATCGGGCCCGCCTGCATCGAGGTGTGCATTTCGTCGCCGGTGCGGTCCAGAAAGCCGGTGTTGATGAAGACCACGCGGGTCCGGGCGGCGCGGATGCACTCCTTGAGGTTCACGGTGGTGCGGCGCTCCTCATCCATGATGCCCATCTTGACGGTGTTGGGGGCGAGACCGTAGGCGGCCTCCACCCGGTCGAAGACGGAGGAGACGTAGGCCACTTCCTCCGGCCCGTGCATCTTGGGGTTCACGGTGTAGACGGAGCCGGCGGCGGAGTTGCGGTTTTCCGTGCGCTTGAGGTCGTGAAGCGCGCACAGGACCGTGGTGGCGGCGTCCAGCGCCTGCTCTTGAATCTCGTGCCCGTCGCGGTCGATGACGGCGGGGTTGCTCATCAGCAGGCCGACGTTGCGCACCAGCATGAGCGAGCGGGTCTTGACCGGCAGATCGCCGCCGCCCGCCGCCATGTAGGTGAAATCGCCGTAAAGCTCCCGCGTGAAGGTTTCGCCGCCCTTCGTGACCTCTTCCTTCAGGTCGCCTTTGTTCAGGCCCAGCCAGTTGCGGTAGGCCAGCGCCTTGTCCTCGCCGTCCACGGCGGCGACGCTGTCCTCGCAATCCATGATGGCGGAGACGGCGCTTTCCAGGTTCACCGCGGCGATCCCGCCGGGATCGGCGGCGCCGATCTCGTTGTCCGGGTTCACCAGGATCTCGATCCCCAGCCCGTTGTTGCGTAGCAGGTACATGCCCCACGCGTCCTGCGCCGCATGGCCGGCGAACTGCGCGGGATCGGCGAGGCCGGTGTCCCCGGCGCCGTTGACCACGTGCAGCACGCCGTCGCGCACCTGCATATCCGAGACGTCCGCCCAGGAGCCGCCGGCGAGGGGCGCGACCTCGTCCAAGAAGGCCTTGGCCCACTTGACCACCCGCGCGCCGCGTTCGGGATCGTAGGGACCCTTGGGCGGCAGGTCGCCCATGGCGTCGGTGCCGTAGAGCGCATCGTAGAGGTTGCCCCAGCGCGCGTTGGCGGCGTTCAGCGCATAGCGCGCGTTCATCACCGGGACCACCAGCTGCGGACCGGGGAGGGAGGCGATTTCCGGGTCGACGCCGTCGGTCTCCACCTCGAACGGCTCGCCTTCGGGCAAGAGGTAGCCGATCTCGGTCAGAAAGGTGCGGTAGGCCTCGGCGTCGTGGGGCTGGCCGCGGCGGTCGGCGTGCCAGGCGTCGAGCCGCGCCTGGAGGTCGTCGCGCTTGGCCAGAAGGGCGCGATTGCGGGGGCCGAAATCGTGGGCGAGATCGGCCAGCAGGCTCCAATAGGTCTCAGACGAGACGCCGGAGCCGGGCAGCGCCTCGGTCTCGATGAAGTCGTATAGGTGTTTGGCGTCCTTGAGGCCCTGGACCTCGCTGCGATCGGCCATGGCGGCGCG
>JBCBYE010000714.1:0-2275 GCA_039816075.1 Pseudomonadota bacterium
CAGACGCCTCCACGATGCGCTGCAGATCGGTGAAGGAGGCCAGGCGCACGCCGTTCGCCTCCAGAATGCGGTCGCCGACCACCAGGCCCGCCTTCTCCGCCGGCCCGCCGGGCGCCAGGCCCCCGACCTCCGGCAGCACCAGCGGCCCGGTCATCAGCGTCATCTCGCGCCCGTCGCGCTCCAGATCCACGCGAAAGGCCCCGAGCCCGGGCTCGGCGTCCGACGCGTCCTGAAACGCGCGCAGAATGGCGCCGAAGCTGTCGACCTCCCGCCCCTGCACCGCGCGGATCAGGTCGCCCTCCTGCAGGGGCAGCGCTTCGGCGCCCCGCGGCTCCAGCGGCCCGATCACCGGCCGCTCGGACCCGATGCCCAGGCCCATGGCGATGCCCGCATAGATCACGATCGAGAGGAAAAAGTTGAAGAACGGCCCCGCCGCCACCGTCAGAGCCCGCCGCCACAGCGCCGCGCCGGGAAAGCTGCGCGCCCGGTCCGACGCGTCCATCCCCTCCAGCTGCGCGGTGTCGGCGCGGGACGAGGCCGCATCCCCGTCGCCCAGAAACTTCACGTAGCCGCCCAGCGGCAGCGGCGCGATGCGCCAGCGCGTGCCGCGCGCGTCGGTCCAGCCGAACAGCTCCTTGCCGAAGCCGATGCTGAACACCTCCGAATGGATGCCGCACCAGCGTCCGACGATGTAGTGGCCGTATTCGTGCACGAACACGACGACGCCCAGCACCACGAGGAACGAGGCGATGGTGGCGATCAGGCCGGGCAGCATCGTCAAAAGCGCGAACGCGTCCATGGGGGACCTCTTGCAGGCGAACCGGGGGGTCGAAGCCCCTATCTAGGCCGGAACCGCGCCCGCGCCTAGCCGGTTCACCCCCATGACCGCCTCCGCCGTGCGGCGCGCCTCGCCATCCATGGCGAAAACGTCGTCGAGGCTCGCCGCACGGGCGAACGGGGCCAGCCGGTCCAGCGCCGTCTCCACCACCTCGGCCATCTGCAAAAACCCGATGCGCCGGGCCATGAAGGCCTCCAGCGCGGCCTCCTTGGCCGCGTTGAAGGCGGCGCCGGCCAGACCGCCCGCCTCCATCGCCTCCCGCGCCAGGCGCAGGGCGGGGAACCGCGTCTCGTCCGGCGCCTCGAACTCGATCCGCGACAGCCGCGCGAAATCCAGCCGGTCCACCGGCAGGGCCGCACGCTCGGGCCAATGCCAGGAAAACCCGATGGCGTGCCGCATGTCCGGCGCGCCCATCTGCGCCAGGACCGAGCCGTCGGCATAGCCCACCATGGAATGCACGATGGATTGCGGGTGCACGACCACCTCGATCTGATCGGGGCGCACGTCGAACAGGTGCCTCGCCTCGATCATCTCCAGCGCCTTGTTGAACATGGTCGCGCTGTCGATGGAGATCTTGGCGCCCATGTCCCAGTTGGGATGCGCCACCGCCTGCTCCGGCGTCGCCGCCCGCATCCGGTCCAGGCCCCAAGTGCGGAACGGGCCGCCGGACGCGGTCAGCAGAATGCGGTCCAGCGCCGGCCGATTGGCCCGGTCCAGCACCTGAAAGATCGCGTTGTGCTCGCTGTCCACCGGCAGCAGCGTGACGCCGGAGGCGGCGCATTCGCCCAGAAACAGGTCCCCCGCGGCCACCAGGCACTCCTTGTTGGCCAGCGCCAGCGTGGTCCCTTGCCGCGCCGCCGCCAGGGCCGGCGCCAGCCCGGCCGACCCCACGATCGCGGCCATGCACCAGTCCGCCGGCCGCGCCGCCGCTTCGATCACCGCCTCGGGCCCCGCCGCGGCCTCCACCCCCGTGCCGCCCAGCGCCTCGCGCAGATCCGCGTAGCGCGAGGGGTCCGCCGTCACGGCCAGCCGCGCGCCGAACGCGCGCGCCGCGGCGGCGAGCGCGGGGATGTTGGAATGGCCCGTCACCGCCTCCACCGCGAACGGCCGGCGCGTGGCGCGCAGCACGTCGAGCGTCGAGGCGCCGATGGAGCCGGTGGCCCCCAGGATCGTCACGCGTCGCGGGGCCTCATGGGGCGAAGGGCGTCCAGTCATGTTGACACTCTGCCCTGTCCCGCTCACCAGATGAAGATGGATTTTCCGCGCAGGAAGGTCAGCGTGGCGGCGACGAGCCCCGCCGCCAGCAGCCCGTCCATGCGGTCGAGCAATCCGCCATGGCCGGGAATCAGCGCGCTCGAATCCTTCACGCCGCAACGCCGCTTCAGCGCCGACTCGCCCAGATCGCCGGCCTGCGCCAGCACCGCCATGACCGCCGAG
>JBCBYE010000181.1:0-7529 GCA_039816075.1 Pseudomonadota bacterium
CGCAGCTGACGGCAGCGACGGGATCAATCAGGGGATCAGACACCACATCGCCTGCTTTCATCAAGGTATTCACGGCCAAACGCAGGGCAACCCAACCGCCGGCGATGGCGGAACGCGCTGCGCCTCCATCACCGGGGGCTGGGTGGCGCTGCGCCTGGCGGCGCAGAAGCTGGTGGACGCCGGCGATCTGGCGGAGAACCCGATTTCCACCCCCGTCGCGGCGATCTCCTGCGGGGTCTATGCCGGGCAGGTGGTCCTGGACCTCGACTATGCCGAGGACAGCGAGGCGGGCACCGACGCCAACGTGGTGATGACCGGCGCGGGCGGCCTTGTGGAGGTGCAGGCCTCGGCCGAGGGCGCGACCTTCTCCCGCGCGGAAATGACCGAGATGCTCGATCTCGCCGCCAAGGGCGTGGGCGAGCTGGCCGCGGCGCAGCGCGAGGCGGCGGGCGGGTGAGCCGCGTCGTTGAAGGGCGGCTGGTCGTCGCCTCGCACAACGAGGGCAAGGTGAGCGAGATCCGCGCCCTGCTGGCCCCCTTCGGCATCGAGACGGTCAGCGCGGGCGAGTTGGGGCTGCCCGTGCCGGAAGAGACCGAAACCACCTTCGAGGGCAATGCCGCGCTCAAGGCCCGGGCGGCGGCGACGGCGGCGGGCCTGCCGGCGCTGAGCGACGACAGCGGCATCGCCGTGGACGCGCTGGGCGGCGCGCCGGGCGTGCACACCGCCGATTGGGCGGAAACGCCCGCCGGCCGCGATTTCGGCATGGCCATGACCAAGGCCCGTCAGGCCATCGAGGCCGCCGGCGCGCAGGAGCCGTGGACGGCGCGCTTCGTCTGCGTGCTGTGCCTCGCCTGGCCCGACGGGACGGAGGAGACCTTTCGCGGCGAGGCGCCGGGCCGCATGGTCTGGCCGCCGCGGGGCGAGAAGGGCCATGGCTACGACCCGGTCTTCGTGCCCCAGGCCGGACCCGGCGATCTGACCTTCGCCGAGATGGACCCGGACGCCAAGAACGCCATCTCTCACCGCGCCGCCGCCTTCGCGCAGCTGAAGGCCCGGCTGGAGGACGCCTGATGCCCGACCGCAAGCTGATCTCCACCGGCTCTCCCTTCGAGGCGGAGTTCGCCTATTCCCGCGCGCTGGTGCAGGGCGACTGGTGCTTCGTCGCCGGGACCACGGGCTACGACTACGCCACGATGACGATGCCGGAGGGGGCGGAGGATCAGGCGCGCAACTGCTTCGCCACGATCCGCCGCGCGCTGGAGGAGGCGGGCTTCGCCATGGCCGACATCGTCCGCATCCGCGCCTACGCCACCGATCCGGCGCACTGGCAGGACGCGGGACCGGCGGTGCGCGAGGCGCTGAGCGAGGTGCGTCCGCCGAACACGGCGATCATCACCGGTCTGATCGCGCCGGAGATGAAGATCGAGATCGAGGTCACCGCCTATCGCGGCGGGTGACGGCGCCGTGGCGGCTCCCGGAGGATTTCGGTTCACGCGGCGCTGGTGGGCGCCGTTGACGGCTCTGTTCGGCGGTCTGTTCGTGCATTTCGTGCTGAGCGGCTGGCTGCTGTCGGGCTTCGCCGGGGCCATCGGGCTGCTGTGGGTCTTCGCCGCCAAGCTGGGGCATGTGCCGGGCGAGAATGACTGAGGCGGCGCGGGCGCGGACGAGCGAGCCGGAGCCGTGGCGCGCCGGCGGCTTCGGCCTCTACGTGCATTGGCCGTTCTGTCTGGCCAAGTGCCCGTATTGCGACTTCAACAGCCATGTGACGCGCAGCGTCGATCATGACGCCTGGCGCGACGCGCTGACGGCGCAGATGACGGCCGCGCGGGAGATGTCGGGGCCGCGTCGGGCCGGCTCCCTGTTCTTCGGCGGCGGCACGCCGTCGCTGATGCCTGCGCGCACCGTCGCGGCGGTGATCGAGGCGGCGGACCGGCTCTGGGGCTTCGAGCCGGGCGCTGAGATCACGTTGGAGGCCAACCCGACCTCGGTCGAGGCGGACCGTTTCGCCGCCTATGCCGCCGCGGGCGTCGGGCGCGTCAGCCTCGGGGTGCAGGCGTTGAACGACGCCGACCTGAAGGCGCTCGGCCGGATGCACTCCGCCGCGGAAGCGCGCGCCGCCTTCGACATCGCGCGCGCCGCCTTCGCGCGGGTGAGCTTCGATCTGATCTATGCCCGACAGCGCCAGACCCCCGAGGCGTGGGAGGCGGAGCTGCGCGAGGCGCTGGCGATGGCCGTCGACCATCTCAGCCTCTACCAGCTGACCATCGAGGACGGCACCGCCTTCGGCGACCTGCACGCCCGCGGCCGGCTGCGCGACCTGCCGGACGACGACCGGGCCGCCGGCATGTATGAGATCACGCAGGCGCTGTGCGAGGCCGCGGGAATGCCGGCCTACGAGATTTCCAATCACGCGCGGCCGGGAGCGGAGAGCCGGCACAACCTCGTCTACTGGCGCGGCGGCGATTATGCCGGCGTCGGGCCGGGCGCCCATGGCCGCCTGACCGTGGATGGGCGTCGCTGGGAGACGGCGACGACGCGCGAGCCGGCGGCCTGGCTGGCGCAGGCGGCGACGGGGCCGCAGGCCTTCGCGTCGGAAGAGATTCCGCCGGACGCGCAGGCCTACGAGTATCTGATGATGGCGCTTCGGCTGGCCGAAGGGGCGGATCCGGCCCGTTTCGCGCGCCTCTCAGGCCGGCCGCTGCCCGAGGATCGCATCGCGGCGCTGGAGGCCGACGGCATGCTGCGCCGCGGCCAGGGGCGCCTCATGGCCACGGCTCGGGGCCGCGCCGTGCTCAACGCTCTCCTGCGGGAGCTGCTGACCTGATCTTCCGCGCTCGCCCTGCCGCCGCCGTGGGCTAGCTTGCCCGGTCATGCGGTATGTCTGGCTGACCTTCGGCTGTTTGAGCGTCGCCCTCGGGCTGGCGGGCGTGGTGCTGCCGCTGCTGCCCACCGTGCCCTTCATGCTGCTGGCAGCGTTCTGCTTCGCCCGATCCTCGCCGCGTCTGCATGATTGGCTGGTTGAACATCCCCGCTTCGGCCCGGCGATCGAGGATTGGCGACGGCATGGCGCGGTGTCGCGCCGGGGCAAGCGGCTGGCCACGTGGTCCGTGGCTCTGGCCTTCTTCGGCTCGGTGTTCTTCGGCGCTCCGGCCTGGGTTCTGGGCACGCAGGCCGTGGCGCTGTCGGGGGTGATGCTGTTCCTGTGGACCCGACCGGAGGGGCCCGAGGGAGACGAGGGCGTGCCGGGGGCGAAGCTGTCGGCTCCGACCCCGCGGGGGGCGCCGCCGGGACCTTGACGGCCCCGTCCCTCGTGCGGCGACGCCCTGGCCGGGTCCGATCTCAGCCGCGGATGGCGGACTTGAAGGGGATCGAGAACTTGAACTTCGGCGCCATGTGCGCCTCGGCCATCTTCTTTTCGCCGGTCTGGGGGTTGCGCACTTCGCGCGCGGGGCGTTCGGCCGCCTCAAGCTTGCCGATGCCGGGCAGGGACACCGATTTGCCGCCTTTGAGCGCGCCTTCGCTGACGCCGGCGAGAGCGCCCAGGATGGCGTTGACGCTGGCCTTGGTCTCGCCGCTGGCCTCGGCCAGGGCGTTGACGAGTTCGTCCTTCTTCACGCGGAACCTCCACTGTCGGGTTGGTTATGGTTTTGGCGGTCGGCCCAGAAACCTGAGGCGTCACGGAGTTGTCAACCCGCGCTCAGCCCTTTCGCCGAAAGGAGTTTCTTCCAGCAGCCCTCGCAGTTCGTAGAGCAGGTCGAGCGCCTCGCGCGGCGTCAGCGCATCGGGGTCGGCCTGCGCGAGGCGCGCCTCGATACGCGATTGGGCGGCCTCGGCCGCCGCGGCGGGCGCCGGCGACTCGGCCGCGGCTGAAAAGAGGGGCAGGTCGTCGATCAGCGCCTTGGCGCGGGCGCCGCCGCCCGCCTCGCGGTCGCCGGTCTCCAACGCCTCCAGCACCGCCCGGGCGCGTTCGATCACGGCGGAGGGCAGACCGGCCAGGCGCGCCACCTGCACGCCGTAGGATCGGTCGGCGGCGCCCGGGCGCACCTCGTGCAGGAAGATCACGTCCCCCTCCCACTCCCGCACGGCCATGGTGGCGTTGCGCAGCCCGGGCAGGCGGGCCGAAAGGCCGGTCAGCTCGTGATAATGCGTGGCGAAGAGCGTGCGGCAGCGGTTCACGTCGTGCAGGTGCTCCAGCGTCGCCCAGGCGATGGAGAGCCCGTCATAGGTGGCGGTGCCGCGGCCGATCTCGTCGAGGATCACCAGCGCCCTGGGGCCGGCCTGGTTCAGGATCGCCGCGGTTTCCACCATCTCCACCATGAAGGTGGAGCGCCCGCGCGCCAGATCGTCCGAGGCGCCGACGCGGCTGAAGAGCTGGTCCGCGACGCCCAGGCGCGCGCGCGCCGCGGGCACGAAGGCGCCGGCCTGCGCCAGCACGGCGATCAGGGCGTTCTGGCGCAGAAATGTGGACTTGCCGGCCATGTTGGGCCCGGTCAGCAACAGCGCGGCCCGCGGCGCGGGGCCTGTCGCGCTCAGATCGCAGTCGTTGGGCGTGAAGGGCGGGCCGCCCTGGCGGCGCAGCGCCTGCTCCACCGCCGGATGACGGCCGCCTTCGACCTCCAAGACCGGTTCCGCCTCCATCTGCGGTCTGGTCCAGTCGGCCTCGGCCGCCAGTTCGGCGAAGCCGGCGGCGACGTCGATCTCGGCCAGCGCGCGGGCGGCTAGCGCGACGGCGGCGGCCTGCTCCAGCACCGTCTCGCGCAGGGTTTCGAAGATGCGCTTCTCGATCTCCAGCGCCCGGCCGCCGGCGTTGAGGATGCGCGCCTCCAGGTCCGACAGCTCCACCGTGGTGAAGCGCACCGCGTTGGCGAGGGTCTGGCGGTGAATGAAGCGGGCGTTGAGTGGCTCGGCCAGCATCTTTTCCACATGCGCCGCGGTGGTTTCGATGAAATAGCCCAGCACGTTGTTGTGCTTGATCTTCAGCGCCGGAATCGCGGTTTCGGCGGCATAGTCCGCCTGCATCCCGGCGATGACGCCGCGGCCCTCGTCGCGCAGGCGGCGCGCCTCGTCCAGATCGGCGTCGTGGCCCGGCGCGACCGCTCCGCCGTCGCGGATCTGCACGGGGGGCTCGGCCACCAGCGCGGCGTTGAGCAGGGCGGCGAGGGCGCCCGGGCCGCCCATCGCCTCGGCCGCATCGGCGAGTCTCGGGGGATGCGGGGTCTGCGACAGTCGTTCCGAAAGGGCCTCCGCCTCGGCCAGCCCGTCGCGCAGCGCGGCCAGGTCGCGCGGACCGCCGCGACCGAGGGCGAGGCGGGACAGCGCACGCTCCATGTCCGGGGCGCGGCGCAGGGCCTCGCGCGCGGCTTCGGCGAGGCTGCGATCGGCGACGAAGGCGGCGACGGCGTCATGACGGGCGGCGATGTCCTCCAGCTCGGCCGAGGGGCTCGCCAGCCGGGTTTCCAGCAGGCGCGCGCCGGCGGCGGACACGGTGCGGTCCACCGCGCCGAGCAACGAGCCGTCACGCCCGCCCGATTGCGCGCGCGTCACCTCCAGGCTGCGGCGGGTGGCGGCGTCGAGGCGCATGACGCCGCCTTCGACCTCCGCCATCGGCGGCTTGAGCAGCGGCAGCTGCCCGCGCTGGGTCAGCTCCAGATAGGCGGCGAGGGCGCCCAGGACGCTCAGCTGCGGGCGGCTGAGCGTCCCGTAGGCGTCGAGCGCCGCGACGCCGAACAGCTTGCGCAGGCGCGTCGCGGCGCCGTCGCTGTCCCAACCGGCGCGGGCGAGCGGCGTGGCGACGGCGCCGGCCTCGGCGATGCGCTCCTCGAGCGCGTCGTCGGGCGCCTGCGTTTCGGCGATGAGCACCTCGGAGGGGGCCAGCCGGGCCAGCAGCGGACCCAGAGCGGGACGGGGGCAGGGCGCCACATGCAGATCGCCGGTGGAAACGTCGCACCAGGCGGCGGCGCCCTCGCCCCGGATCTCGCCCCAGGCGGCCAGATAATTGTGGGACCGGGCGTCGAGCAGCGCATCCTCGGTCAGCGTGCCGGGAGTGACGAGGCGGACGACGTCGCGTTTCACGACGGCCTTGTAGCCGCGCTTCTTCGCCTCCGCCGGGTCCTCGAGCTGCTCGCAGACGGCGACGCGAAAGCCCTTGCGGATCAGGCGCAGCAGGTAGGCTTCGTGGGAGTGCGCCGGCACGCCGCACATGGCGATGTCCTGGCCCAGATGCTTGCCGCGCTTGGTCAGCGCGATGTCGAGAGCGGCCGCGGCCTGCACGGCGTCGTCGAAGAAGAGTTCATAGAAATCGCCCATGCGGTAGAACAGCAGGGCGTCCGGGTGGCGCGCCTTGATGTCCAGATACTGCGCCATCATCGGCGTGACGGCGGCGGCCGGAGAGGCGTCGGCGGAGGCGCTGGGGCGAGGCGGCATGGACCCGGGCGTAGCATGGCCGCGAAGGGACGTGGAAGAGGCGGGGCGCGTCTTCGCTCGGTCCGAGGCGTCGACGGGGCGAGCCGATCGCCGGCAGTTGCGGAAGCGGATGGCGAGGCGTTGCCGGCTGCGATCGTATGACGGCGGCGGCCGGCCGCATCGCGCCAAGGCGCTTCGCCGCCGCCCGCGCGCGCCGCCCTCGGCGGCACGGCCGTCGCGCCTCCGGTCTGCGGATGGACACCCCACGTGCAAGCTTCGGCAGCGCGCGAGCTGCGGGTCGGTCGGATGCCGAGGCCCGATCCGGCGCGCGTGCGGCGCAACGGCTTTTCCAGGTTGGGCTGACGGGCGCGCCAAGGCCTCGTCGGCGGTCGGCGGTCGGGCTCGTCCCTGTGGCAGGGGGGGGCGTCTCCCGTTCCGCGTGGTCGGGAAGCATGCGTTGAAACCGGACCAAGGCGCCCTTCGTCGGCGCGCAGACTAGGGGCGACTTTCGAGCGGAGCGGCCTGCACGCGATGCCTCGACGTCGCCGCCACGGCGGCGTCGTCCGGCAGGGCCGGCCCCTCGGTCGCGCCCGGCATTTCCGTCGCTCCGGCCGGCCGCGGCAGGCGCGGCGCCTGGCATGACCGGTCGCGCCGTGGCGAGCGGAGGGCTAATGGACCAGCGCGGCGCGGCGATAGCCGGCGGCTTCGGCGACGTGGGGGCGATGCACGTCGGGCTCGCCCGCCAGATCGGCGATCGTGCGCGCGATGCGCATCACCCTCGCCAGGCCGCGGGCGGAGAGCTGCAGCTTCTCCGCCGCCAGCGCCAGCAGATCTCGCGCGGCGTCGTCGAGCCGCGCGGCGTGGTCGAGCGCCTCGCCTTCCGCATCGGCATTGAGGCGCAGGGGCAGGCCCATCGCCGCGAACCGTTCCGTCTGGCGGCTGCGGGCATCGGCCACGCGCGCGCGCACGGCGGCGGAGGTTTCGCCCGAGGGCAGACGCGCCAGCTCCGCCGCCGGGATCGTCGGCGTCTCCACCTGCAGATCGATGCGGTCGAGCAGCGGGCCGGAGATGCGCGACTGGTAGTCGACGCCGCATTTCGGGGCCCGAGAGCAGGCGCGGCCCGGCTC
>JBCBYE010000731.1:0-2217 GCA_039816075.1 Pseudomonadota bacterium
ACGCCGAGGCGGGCGTGCGGGCGGCCTGACGCGGCGCGGGCCGGACGACGAGGGCGCGTCGTCCGCCGTCCGCCGTCGGCGACCTGCCGGACCGACCGCCGTGCCCGCGGCGACCCCGCGTCGACCGCCGCCGCGGCTCGGCGGCGATCCGCCGGCGCGGCGCTGCCCCCGGCGGCATCGGCGCATCGGCGGCCCGGACCTCATGGGCGGGAGCGACCGGCGGCCGCCGCGCCCTCGTCGTCCGGCCCGCGCCGCGTCAGGCCGCCCGCACGCCCGCCTCGGCGTCGTCTCGGGTGCGGTAGCCGGCGACCAGCGCGTCGAGGTCGGCCGCCTCTTCGGTCAGGCTCGCCGAGGCGCGGGCGCTTTCATCGGCAAGGGCCGAGTTGCGCTGCGTCGCCTCGTCCATATGCGCCACCGACTGGCTGATCTCCTCGATGCCCTGCGCCTGCTCCCGGCTCGCCAGGTCGATGTCGCGGATCAGCTGGGCGATGCGCTCCACCGCCTCGGACATGCGGCCCAGCGCGCCGCCGGTGCGCTCCACCAGATCCACGCCCTCGGACACGCGCCCGCCGCTTTCGCCGATCAGACGCTTGATGTCCTCTGCGGCCTCGCGAGAGCGCTGCGCCAGCGCGCCCACCTCGGACGCCACCACCGCGAAGCCCTTGCCGGCCGGACCCGCGCGCGCCGCCTCCACCGCCGCGTTCAGCGCCAGCAGGTTGGTCTGGAAGGCGATGGAGGCGATCACGTCCACGATGTCCGTCATGCGCGCCGAGCTTTCCGACAGGCGGCCCATGGCTTCGACCGTCTCGGCCACCACGTCGCGGCCCGCCGTCGCCTCCTGCCCGGCCTCCTCGGCCGCCTCGCGCGCCTTGCCGGCGGCGGTGGCGTTCGACTTCACCGAGGCGGTCATCTCCTCCATCTGCGCGGCGGTCTCCTCCAGCGCGGCGGCCTGCGATTCGGCGCGCGTCGCCAGGGCGTTGGCCCCATCGGCGATCTCGTGCGAGGCCCCGCGCAGGCGGCCGCCGGAGGCCTTGAGCCGCGACAGCATGTCGTCGAGCCGGGCCGTCAGATCGTTCAGCCCCCCGGCCATCTGCGCGAACAGCCCGCCATAGCTGCCCTCGACCCGCACGGTCAGGTCGCCCTGGGCCAGACCGTCCACCGCCTGATCCATGTCGGCGGCGAAGCCCTCCACCTGCTCGCAGACCCGGTTCAGGCCGCCGCAAACCTCGCGCAGGAAGGGGTCGTCGGCCGTCTCGTCCAGCCGGCGCGAGAAATCGCCGTCGCGGGCGCCCTCGATCACCTCGGTCAGCTGGCGCTCCAGCGCGCGCTTCTCGGTCACGTCCTCCCACAGAAGGGAGGCGCCCAGCGACACGCCGTGGTCGTTGAGGATGGACCGGCCCGACACCGTCACCAGGCGCTCGCCCAGGCGCGCCTGCGTCGGGCCCGACACGCGGGCCAGCAGCCCGGTCAGGTCCACGCCCTCGGGCAGCAGCTCGTCCACCTCGGCCCCGACCACCGTGTCGGGGTCCACGTTCTTGCCGGCATAGGCGGCGCGGGCCTTCTTGGCCAAGGCGCGGAACGCCGGGTTGGCGTAGGTGACGCCGTTGCGCTCGTTGGCGACGGCCACGGGCGCGTCCACCACGTCCAGCGCGCCGATGATGCGCCGGGCGCGGTCGGTGGCGAACTGCACGTCCTGGGCGTTGCGCGCGAAGATGCCGATCTCGTCCTGGCGCTCCAGCATCGCCGGTTCGATGCGCATGTCCTCGCCGCGCGAAGCGCGCTGCACGGCCTCGCCCAGCGTGCGCAGCGAGCGCGACACGTTGCGCGACACCAGAAGGCCCGCGCCCACGGCGATCAGCACCGAGGCGGCGACGATCGCGAACTCCACCAGCAGCAGCCAGTTGGCCTCCTGCCGGCTGCGCGCGGCGGCGGCGATCATCGCCGCCTGCACGTTCACCTCGATCTTCTTCATGGCGTCGATCCGCGCGGTGCTGGCGGCGAACCAGTCCGCGCCCGACACGGCGTCGGCGCCGAAGCCGGAGGAGGCGTTGCGCGCCTCCTGCCGCAGGCGGATCATCTCCTCCTCCAGCGGCCCGTTCAGCAGCGCGTCCAGCTGCGCGCTCAGCGCCGGCGTGGCGTTGGCGCGGAACGTGTCGAAGAAGATCCCCTGCTGCACGCCCATGGCGAAGAAACGCTCGTAGACGTCGCGCGTGAAGA
>JBCBYE010000262.1:0-6197 GCA_039816075.1 Pseudomonadota bacterium
CGGGACCGGACCTGTCGGGATTGGACCGGTCGGGGCCCACGCGCACGGGCACGGGCTCTCCCTCTTCCGGCTCGTCGCCGCGCAGGGCGTCGGCGGCGGCCTTTCCCAGGCCCGCCGCGGCCCCGGCGAGGCCCAGCAGGATCAAAGCTTCTTCGGGGCTGAGCGCCCAGATGCCGCCTGCGATCACAGCGCGCCGTCCTCTTCCAGCTTGGCGGCCTTGGCCGCGTCCCACCACCAGTATGCATCGCCTCGCGCGAAAGGGGGAGGGCCTTGCTCGGGTTTTCCGTAAACGTCCCAGTAGGCGATATTGTGGCTCGCCTTGTACCAATTGGGCGCCCAGATGTGCAGGGCGCGCAGGGCCCGGTCCAGGGCCTTGGCGGCGACGGTCAGTTCTTCGCGGCTTTCGGCGGAGACGACATGCTCGATCAGCGCGTCGATGCCGGGATTGGTGAGGCCGGAGAGGTTGGGCGCGCCGGGCGCGTCGGCCGCGTCCGAGCCGAAGAGCTGGCGCAGCTCCGGCCCCGGGGTCAGCGACAGGACGAAGCGGCCGGGGACGATGTCGTAGTCGAACTGTTCCTGGCGCGCCTGGTACTGCGCGGCGTCGACGATGCGCAGGGAGGCGTCGACGCCCATTTTCTTGAGGTTGTCGATGTAGGGCCCGATGATGCGCTGGAAGGTGGGGCTGTCGTCGAGGAACTCGACCGTCAGCGTCTCGCCCGCCGCGTTGCGGCGCAGGCCGTCGTCGCTCACCGGCCAGCCGGCGGCGTCGAGCAGACGCATCGCCCGGCGCAGCACCCGGCGGTCGGCGCCGGAGCCGTTGGTGACGGGGGGCGAGTAGGGCTCTCCCTCGAACACCGCGGCGGGGAGGTGGTCGCGCAGGGGATCCAGCAGGGCCAGCTCGGCCTCGGACGGCGGGCCCTGCGCCTCCAGCGGCGCGTTCTCGAACACCGAATCCGTGCGGCTGTAGAGGCCGAAGAAGAGCTTGTCGTTCGACCATTCGAAGTCGAAGCCCATGGCCAGCGCCTCGCGCACCCGCGGATCCTGGAAGATGGGGCGGCGCATGTTGAACCAGAAGCCCTGGGCGCCGGAGGGGCGGCCGTCCGGCACGCTTTCGCGGATGACCCAGCCGTTGTTCACGGCCGGGAAGTCGTAGCCGGTGGCCCAGATCTTGGAGAAGAATTCCTCGTGGAAGAGGAAGGCGCCGCCTTTGAAGCCCTCGAAGGCGGCGGTGTAGTCCTTGAAGTACTCGTAGATGTAGCGGTCGAAGTTGTTCGTGCCGACGTTCACCGGCAAGTCGGCGCCCCAGTAATCCTCGCGCCGTCGGTAGGTGATCGAGCGGCCGGGCTTGATGTCTTCGGCCGCGTACGGGCCGGAGCCGAGGATGGGCTCGAGGGTCGAGTCCTCGAAATCGCGGCCCTCCCACGAGGCCTTGGAGAGGATGGGGAGCGCGCCGACGAGCGACGGCAGGTCGCGGGTGGAGGCGCCTTCGGCGAAGTCGAAGCGCACGGTCGTCGCGTCCTCGACGGTGACGCGGTCCACGTCGCGCAGGCGCAGTCGGTAGAGGGGCGAGCCCTTTTCCTTGAGCGTTTCGAGGGTGAAGGCGACGTCCTCGGCCGTGACGGGAGAGCCGTCGGCGAAGCGGGCCTCGGGGCGCAGGACGAAGCGCGCCCAGGCGCGGTCCTCGGGGTATTCGAGGCTTTGCGCCAGCAGGCCGTAGGCGGCGTCGGGCTCGTCCGCGGCGCCGGCGAGGAGGGTGTCGAAGGTCAGGCCGAGGCCCTGCGCCGGTTCGCCCTTGAGAATGAAGGGATTGAGGCTGTCGAAGGTGTTGGAGGCGCCGGTGCCGCGGCCGGTCCAGCGGCCGCCCTTGGGCGCGTCGGGGTTCACGTAGTCGAAATGCGGGAAATCGGCGGGATATTTGAGGTCGCCGAACGCGGAGATGCCGTGGGCGATGGTGGTCTGCGCCGCGGCGGGCAGGGCGAAGACCAGCGCGGCGGCGGCGATCAGGGCGCGGGCGGGGCGCAGGGCGATCATGGGGCGGCTCCGTTTGGGGACGCCACAAGGAGTAGGTCGGTCGGCGGGGGGGTTCAAGCGAGGCTGGCGAGGCCGTGACCGAGGCGGACGCCGTTCGGGCCCTCGCCGGCCCCTGCGGGGCGGCCTCGGCCCCGCCCGGCCTGCCCCTCGGTCGGTCCTGCGGGGCGACGGCGCAGGGGGGCGGGCGGCGGGGCCGCCGGGCGCGGATCGGGACGGTATTCGCCGCGCTTGTCGCGGCCGCGGGCCGAGGGGGCTCGACGCCCCCGAGGGACGCATCCGGGCGAGGATTGCGGGGCGATGCGCAGGGCGTCATCAAGGGCGCATGAAGCTTCTTTCGCTCAATGCCTGGGGCGGTCGGCTGCATGATCGGCTGATCCCTTTTCTGAGGGATCGCGACCCGGACGTGCTGTGCCTGCAGGAGGTGACGCGGGCGCCGGCGCCGTGTTCCGCCTGGGTGGAGTATCGCGACGCGGAGCGCGTGCTGCCGCAGCGCGCCGACCTGTTTCGCGACGTGGCGGCGGCGCTGCCGGAGCATGACGGCGTGTTCTGCGCCTGCGCGCGCGGCGTTCTGTTCGACGGGGCGCGGGAGGCGGCGTCGCATTGGGGGCTCGCCACCTTCGTGCGGCGCGATCTGGCGATGGTCGGGCAGGCGCAGGCCTTCGTGCATGGCGGCTTCCTGCCCGAAGGGTTCGGGCCGCATCCGCGGCCGCGCAACTCCCATGGCGTGAGGGTCTGGGACGCGGCGGCCGGACGTTTCGTCACGGTAGTGCAGGTGCACGGGCTGCGCGATGCGCGCGGAAAAGGCGACACGCCGGAGCGGGCGGCGCAGGCGCGGCGGCTGCTGGCGCTGCTGCAGGGGCTGGCCGAGGCCGGCGACCTGCGCGTGGTCTGCGGGGATTTCAACCTGCGCCCGGACAGCGAGACCTTCGATCTGCTGCGCGGCGCGGGTCTGCGCGACCTGGTGACCGAGGGCGGGCATGACGGCACGCGCACCTCGCTTTACGCCAAGGCGGAACGCTTCGCCGATTACCTGCTGACGGACGGCGCGCCCCTGGGGTTCGAGGTGGTGCGGGCGCCCGAGGTCTCCGATCACTGCCCGCTGGCGCTGGAGATCTGAGGCGCGGCCGACCAGGGGAGGCCGGCGAGCCAGTCCCGCACCGCCTGTTCGGCGGGCCGGGGGGGCGCGGCGGCGGGCGAGAGCAGCCAGACCTCCCGCAGGGGAGGCGGCGGCAGGTCCGGCGGCGCCGGCAGGGCCTGCAGCCGCGAATCGGAGGCGAGGGCGAGGGCGGGGAGCAGCGCCCGGCCCAGACCCAGCGCGGCGGCGTCGAGCGCGGTGCGGGCGTCGGCGGCGCGCAGGGGCGCGGCGCCGTGCGCCTGCGCCGCCCGGGCCAGCCAGCGCGCCGGGGGCAGGGCGGACCGCGCCGCGTCGTAGAGGATCCAGGGAAGGGTCTGCGCCTTCTCCGGGGTCAGGCCGGCGGCGGCGGCGGGCAGATGGGCCAGGGCGCCGAGCCGACGGGCGCGGGCGCCCAGGCCGCCGTCGCGGGGGCGGGCGAGGCGCAGGGCGAGGTCCGCCTCGCGCTGCGCCAGGTCGATGTTCTGCGCCTCGGGGACCAGCTCCAGCGACAGGCTGGGGCGCCGGGCGAGGAGGTCCGGCAGGGCGGGCAGCAGGATGCGGTCGACGACGAGGGGCGTGGCGCTGAGGCGCACGCGATGCTCGGTTCGCGCCGCCCGGTCGGCGAGGGCGTCGGCGAGGGCCTGGGCCTGCCGCTCCATCGCCTCGGCATGGATCAGCGCGTCGCGTCCGGCGGGCGTGGCGGCGAGGCGGCCGTCGGGACGACGGGCGAAGAGGGGGGCGCCGAGGGCGGCCTCGGCGGCGCGCAGGCGGCGGGCGACGGTGGTCTCGTCGCGCCCGAGCCGCCGGGCGGCGGCGGCGAAGCGGCCGGTGCGTGCGAGGGCGAGGACAAGCTTGAGGTCGTTCCAGTCGAGGTCCGGCATCCGCGCAGTCTGATCCGGCGGCATCGCCGGCTCAAGCGGCGCCGCCCCGTGGCAGGGTGGCGGCGAGGCGCAACGGCAGGGAGGGCTGGGCCATGAAATTCGCGGTGATCTTCGAGGACGATCCGGAGGCGGATCCGACGCTGCGGGCGCAGGGGATGGAGGCGCATCTGGCGTTTCTGGAGGCGAGCGGCGCGGTGGAGGCGGCGGGGCCGTTGCCCGCGGCGGGAGAGGCCGGGCCGGGCGGTCTGTGGATCGTGGAGGCGGAGGATGCGGCGGCCGTGGAGCGGCTGGTGCGCGAAGATCCGTTCTGGACGGCGGGGCTGCGCCGGTCGCATGCGGTGCGGCCCTGGCGGCAGGTGTTCGCCGGGGGGCGCCGGGTCGGCGCTTGAGGTCCGGTTGCGGCAGGTGCGGCGCCGGGTCGCGCGGGGCGCGTTGCGGGCGATGGGCCGCCGTTCGGGGGGCGCCGGGGCGGTCGCGGAGGCGTGCGGCCCTTCTGAAGCAGGGCCCGGCGGAGAGGCGGAGAGGCGGAGAGGCGAGGTCGGTTCGGCTGCCGCGGCGTCGGTGGCCTTTGGCGCGGGGTCGAGGGTTGGGTCTGGGCCGGGCGTTGGGGTGGGCTGGGTTCGGAGACGGGAGATGCGGGTCGCGGGCTGGTCTGCGACGGGGGGGCGGAGCGGCCGCGCCGATGCGACGCGCGGGGGCGCCGTGGAGAGGCGTTGGTTTCGGATGCGCCGTAAGGAGGCTCCGGCGAACGGCGGAGACCCCGGCAGGGCCGGGAGGCCTGCGCCGGCGGCGGTCGGCCGGGTGGCGGAGGCGGCGTCGCCCTGGGTCGCCGCCGGCGGCGGCCTTGGGCGCGCCGAGGTCGGGGCGGCATGGGGCGGCGCGGCGGTTCGAGCGCATGGCGGCGCGGCGCCGGAGGCCCCCGTTCGGCGGGGCGCCTGAATGAGGCCGTCGTCGAGGGGGGCGGTCGCTTGGACGGACGGCGCCGCAGGGCGTGTCGGCCGGAGCGGGGGCGCCGGGGCCCCGACACGCAAAAGGCCCCGGGGGACCGGGGCCTTGGCGGTGTCGGAGAAACGCGCCGGAGCGCGGCGCGTCAGCTGCCGGTCGAGTCGAGATAGGCGATGACGGCGGCGCGGTCGGCGGGCTTGCGCAGGCCGGCGTAGCCCATGGAGGTGCCGGGCGCCCAGCCCTTGGGGTTTTCGAGGAAGGCGAAGAGGTTTTCGGGCGTCCAGACCTCGGCCCCCGTGGCGGAGAGCGCGCCGGAATAGCCGTAATCGTCCACGGCGCCGATCGGGCGGCCCACGACGCCGTTCAGGTAGGGGCCGGCGCCGTTGGCGCCGTCGACCTTGTGACAGGCCTTGCACTTGGCGAAGACCTTCTCGCCGCGGCCGATGTCGGCGGAGGCCAGCAGGGCGGCCACGTCGATCTCTTCGGCGGCCTCGGCGCCGCCGGCGTCGTCTTCGATCTCGACCGAATAGGCGTATTGGTGATCGTCGCCGTGTTCGCCGTCGAAAATCATCTGGGCGAAGAACTGCGCGCCCAGATAGATCAGAAGCGCGCCCACGAGCGCCCCGACGACCTTGTTGATCTCCATCGTGTTCATGGCGTGGCGCCCTCTCGTGCTCGTCTGCGTCGGACCTGGCTGACCGGGCGACGAACCTGCGGCAGGCGATCCTGCATGCCGTCGTCCACGGCGGGAGATAGCCGCTTCCTCAGGGTCGTCGCAAGCTCTATAAACCGCGACCCATTGACCAATCCTTAGGCGCCGCGCCGCGGTGCGGGAGAGCGACGCCGCCATGACCCAAGCCCCCAAGATCGCCTTTCAGGGAGAGCCCGGGGCCTATTCGCACATGGCCTGCCGCCAGGCGCATCCGGAGATGGAGCCGCTGCCCTGCAAGACGTTCGAGGAGGCGATCGAGGCCTGCCGGTCCGGCGCGGCGGAGCTGGCGATGCTGCCGGTCGAGAATTCCACCTACGGGCGCGTGGCGGACATTCACAGCCTGCTGCCGGAAAGCGGGCTCTACATCATCGGCGAGACCTTTGTGCCCGTGGCGATCCAGCTGATGGGCCCGCCCGGCGCGCGGCTGGAGCAGGTGGAGCAGGCGGCGAGCCACACGGTTCTGCTGGGCCAGTGCCGCGCCTTTCTGCGCGCCCGCGGCATCCGCGCGGTGGTC
>JBCBYE010000217.1:0-6850 GCA_039816075.1 Pseudomonadota bacterium
GTCCGCAGCCAGGCCGCCGAGGGTTGGACCCTCCCGCCCGAGGCCTACGACGACGGCGGCGTCTCGGGCGGCACGCTCGAGCGTCCGGCGCTCAGGCGCCTGCTCGCCGACGTCGCGGCCGGGCGCGTCGACATGATCGTCGTCTACAAGATCGACCGCCTGACCCGGTCGCTCGCCGACTTCGCCAAGCTGGTCGAGGCGCTGGAGGCCGCCGGGGCTTCCTTCGTCTCGGTCACCCAGTCCTTCAACACCTCCACGTCCATGGGCCGGCTGACGCTGAACATGCTGCTGTCCTTCGCCCAGTTCGAGCGCGAAGTCACCGCCGAGCGCATCCGCGACAAGATCGCCGCCTCGCGCCGCCGAGGCCTCTGGACCGGCGGCCCGCCCCCGCTCGGCTACGACGTCAAGGATAAGGCGCTGGTTCCGAACGCCGACGAGGCGGAGACCGTGCGGCGCATCTTCGCCACCTATCTCGAGCTCGGCTCGATCCGGGACCTGAAGGCGGCGCTGGACCGGGCCGACGTCGTCTCCAAGCGTCGGACCAGACGCAGCGGACGCGTCTCCGGCGGCCGGCCGCTGGGACGCGGCGCGCTGGAGCTGATCCTGCGCAACCCGGTCTACGTCGGCGAGGTCCGCAGCCGTGGCGAGCGGTATCCGGGGCGGCATGCGGCGATCGTCGATCGGAAGGCTTGGGAGGCGGTCCAGGCGAAGCTCGACGCCCAGGCGACCCGCCACCGGACAAGATCGGTCGGATCGGAGCCGAGCCTCCTGAAAGGTCTGATCGTCGACGCCGCCGGCGATCCGCTGACGCCGAGCCACGCCAGCAAGGGTCCGGCGCGGCTGCGCTACCGCTACTACGTCTCGCATCGCCTCATGGCCGGGCGCGCGAAAGACCATCCGGACGCCTGGCGGCTGCCGGCGAGGCCGGTCGAGGACGCGGTGCGCGCAACACTGGCCGCGTTGCTTCGGGGCGCCGAAGCCCGTGCCGCGCTCGTCCCGACCGAGGCGTCGGCGGGAGAGCATCGCAGGTTCGCCAGCGCGCTCGACGAGCTCGCGTCCGGCGTCGTGAGAGACGCGGCCCTGGACGTCCGGTCGCTGCTGCTGCAGCTCGACGCACGCGTCGGCGTGCTCCGCGATCGGCTGCGTCTGGAGATCAGCGCGAACGCGCTCGCGGAGCGCCTCGCCGCGGGCGCGTCGTCGGTCGATCGAATGGCCATCGACCGCCCGCTGAGCATCCGCAAGCGCGGTTCCGAGACACGCGTCGTCCTCGGCGACGTCGAGACGGCCGCGCCGGATCCCGCGCTCGCCGCACTGCTCGCCGAGGCCCGCGACGCGATGCGCCGCCTGCAGACCGAAGAGCACACGTCGGTCCGCGCCCTCGCCCGGGCGCTGGATCGCGACCATCGGCGCATCGCCCGCACGCTGCCGCTCGCGTTCCTCGCGCCCGACATCGCCGCGGCGATCCTCGACGGCCGGCAACCGCCCGAGCTCACCGCCTCTGCGCTGCTCCGGATGGACGACATGCCGCTCGCCTGGCCTGAGCAGCGCCGCCGTCTCGGGTTCCCCGACATCGCCTGAACCGGCCGCAGCACAAGAACAACGCCTGACCGACCACGCCGCCGTTCCTCCATGCCTTGCCGGGCCGAGCCGGGCTGGGGTCACGCGAAACCGCGAACGGAGACGCGGCGCCCGAAACCCGCTGGGTCCCGGTGTCGCGACCCCAGGAAGCGCGCAGAACGGCCGAAATCCGTCGCCAAGCCTTTGAGATCACGACGGTCGTCGTCGCCGCGCATCAAACCGGAGGTGCAGGATGAGGAAGTGGTGGGCGGTACTGGGCTCGAACCAGTGACCCCAGCGATGTGAACACTGTGCTCTACCAACTGAGCTAACCGCCCGACCGCGCGCCTGATAGCCGCGGCGCGCGGCGGGGTCAAGCCGGGCGCTCGCGCCCCGACAGGTCTCCCGCTCAGACGGGGGCGAGCCGCGGGACCAGTGCGGCCAGCGCGGCGGCAAGATCCGCGTAGTCGTCGATCACCGTATCCGCCCCCAGGGCGCGCACGTCGTCGGCCGACACGCCGAAATCCACCAGCACGCACGGAACGCCCGCCGCCTCGGCCGTGCGCCGGTCGGTCGCCGTGTCGCCGATCATGATCGCCCGGTCGCCCCGCCCCCCGGCGCGGGCCACGGCTTCGTGGAACGGCGCGGGGTCCGGCTTGCGCACCGGCAGCGTGTCCGCGCCCACCAGCGCGTCGAAGCGGCCAAGCTCGCCCAGCGCCTCCAGCAGCCGATGCGCCAGCCGCTCCGGCTTGTTGGTGCAGACCGCCAGGCGCCAGCCCTCGGCCCGCAGCGCGTCCAGCGCCTCCGCCGCGCCGGGAAAGAACCGCGACGTGTCGGCGATCACCATCTCGTAATGCCGGATGAACTCCCGCCACGTCGCCTGCAGCGCCGCGTCGTCCAGGGTCTCGCCCGACCGCTCCAGCCCCAGGCGCAGCATCGCCAGACCGCCGCGCCCCGAGATCCCCGCATCGACCCTGGGATCCAGCCGCCCGGCGACGCCCAGATCCGCCAGCGCCCGGTTCGCCCCCTCGATCAGATCCCCCGACGTATCCGCCAGCGTGCCGTCCAGATCGAACACCGCCGTCAGCATCGCCGACCCTCCCATCGCAAACACGCCACAGGCGCCCCTTCGGAAATCCGCTGCAACAAGATATGACCCTCTCGAAGCTTCAGCGCCCGTCGCCGCGGTGGTAGAGGAAACGCGCATGACCGGTCCAGCCCCCGCCTCCGCCCCGCGGCCCTGCGCCGCCGTGATTCTCGCCGCCGGCGAGGGTACGCGCATGCGCTCGGACAGGCCCAAGGCCCTGCACGAGGTCGGCGGCTTTCCCATGCTCGCCCATGTGCTCGGCGTCGTCCAAGCGCTGCAGGCCGAACGCACGGTGCTGGTCGTCGGCGCCGGCGGCGACCAGGTGGCCGAGGCCGCCCGCGCCCTCGCGCCCGGGCTGCGCGCGGTGGAGCAGACGCAGCGCCGCGGCACCGCCCATGCCGCCCTGCAGGCCCGCGTCGCGCTCGACGGCTTCGCCGGCGACGTCTTCATCCTTTATGCCGACACCCCGCTGATCCGCCCCGAAACCCTGGCCCGCATGGCCGAGGCGCGGGCCCGGGGCGCCGCCGTGGTGGTGCTGGGCTTCGAGGCGCAGGACCCCACGGGTTACGGCCGCCTGATCCTCGGCCCCGACGGCGACCTCGCCGAGATCGTGGAGCACAAGGAGGCGACCGACGCCCAGCGCGCCGTCGCCTTCTGCAATTCCGGCGTCATGTGCGTCGACGCGGCGCAGCTCTGGCCGCTGCTGGCCCAGGTGCGCGACGACAATGCCAAGGGCGAGTTCTACCTGACCGACCTCGTGGCCCTGGCCCGCGCCGCCGGCCGCAAGGCCGCCGCCATCGCCTGCCCGCAGGCGGAAACGCTGGGCGTGGACAGCCGCGCCGGGCTCGCAAGGGCCGAGGCGGCGTTCCAGGACCGCGCCCGCGCCGCGGCGATGGAGGGCGGCGCCACGCTGACCGCGCCCGACACCGTCTTCTTCGCGCTCGACACCCGCCTGGGCCGCGACGTGACCGTGGGCCCCAACGTGGTCTTCGGCCCGGGCGCGACGGTCGAGGACGGCGCGCGGATCCGCGCCTTCAGCCATATCGAGGGCGCGCGCATCGCCGCCGGCGCCACGGTCGGGCCGTTCGCCCGCCTGCGTCCCGGCGCCGTGATCGGCGAACGCGCGATGGTCGGCAACTTCGTCGAGGTGAAGAACGCCGTCCTCGGCGAAGGGGCCAAGGCCAGCCACCTGACCTATCTGGGCGACGCCGAAATCGGCCCAGGCACCAATATCGGCGCCGGCACGATCACCTGCAATTACGACGGCTTCCTCAAGCATCGCACGCAGATCGGCGCGGGCGCCTTCATCGGCTCCAACACCGCGCTGGTGGCCCCGGTCAGCGTCGGGGCCGGCGCCTCGATCGGGGCCGGCGCCGTGCTGACGGAGGACGTGCCCGACGACGCGCTGGCCCTCGCCCGCGCCCCGCAGGTCACGCGCCCCGGCGCCGCCGCGCGCCTGCGCCGGCGCCTGGCGGAACGAAAAGCCGGCCGCGACGCGGCCGAATGATGCCGTCGCCCCGGCGCCTCGGCGCCCGCGACGCCCAATGAAGCGCGACGCGCGACCAGACGAGGAGAGACCCTCATGTGCGGAATCGTGGGCATGCTGGGCGACGGGCGCGACGCCGCGCCGGTGCTGCTGGAGGCGCTGCGCCGCCTCGAATACCGCGGCTACGACAGCGCCGGCATCGCCACGCTCGACGCCGGCGGCGCGCTCGACCGCCGCCGCGCGGTGGGCAAGCTCTCGGCGCTGGCCGAGGTGCTGGAGCAGGCGCCGATCGCCGGCGCCGTGGGCATCGGCCACACCCGCTGGGCCACCCATGGCGCCGTGACCACCGCCAACGCCCATCCGCACGCGGCCGGCCGCGTCGCGGTCGTGCACAACGGCATCATCGAGAACTTCCGCGAATTGCGCGCCGAGATGGAGGCGGAGGGGCGCAGCTTCGCCACGCAGACCGACACGGAAACCATCGTCCACCTGACCCAGAGCCATCTGGACCGCGGCCTCGCCCCCGCCGACGCCGCCGCGGCGACGCTTTCGCGCCTGCGCGGCGCCTTCGCGCTCGCCTTTCTGTTCGAGGCGGACGACGACCTCATCGTCGCCGCCCGCCACGGCCCGCCGCTCGCCATCGGGCATGGCTCGGGCGAGATGTTCGTGGGCTCCGACGCGCTCGCGCTCGCGCCGCTCACCAACCGCGTGACCTATCTGGAGGACGGCGATTGGGCCGTCGTCACCCGCCAGGGCGCGGTGATCCACGACGAAAGCGGCGCCCCGGTGGAGCGCGCCGTGCACACCGTGAACATCGAGAACGTGCTGGTCGACAAGGGCGGCCACAAACACTTCATGGCCAAGGAGATCCACGAACAGCCCACGGTCTCCGCCTATGCGCTGTCGCATTACGTCGACGCGGTGAACCCGCGCGTCGTCTCCCCGGCCGAAGCGGTGGATTTCGCGCAGGTCGACCGACTGGTCATGGTCGCCTGCGGCACCGCCCACTACGCCTGCCTCGTGGCCAAAAGCTGGTTCGAACGGCTCGCCCGCCTGCCGGTGGAGGTCGATGTCGCCTCCGAATTCCGCTACCGCGAACCGCCTCTTTCGCCCCGCGACGCGGCCGTCTTCGTCTCGCAATCCGGGGAAACCGCCGACACGCTCGCCGCCCTGCGCCACGCCGCGCCACAGGTCGGGCATGTCCTGTCCGTGGTCAACGTGGTGGAAAGCTCCATCGCGCGGGAATCCCGCGTGGTGCTGCCGATCCATGCGGGGCCGGAGATCGGCGTCGCCTCCACCAAGGCCTTCACCTCGCAGCTCATCACCCTGGCGACCACGGCCATGCTCGCCGCCCGCCAGCGCGGCCATCTGGACGCCGCGGAAGAGGCGCGCCTCGGCCGCACCCTGCTGGAGCTGCCGCGCAAGCTGGCCGAGGCCATCGCCCTGGGGCCGGAGATCGAGACCGCCGCGCGCGAGATCTCCACGGCGCGCGACGTCCTCTACATGGGCCGCGGTCCGCTCTACCCCCTGGCGCTCGAAGGCGCGCTGAAACTCAAGGAAATCAGCTACATCCATGCCGAGGGCTATGCGTCGGGAGAGCTGAAGCACGGCCCCATCGCCCTGGTGGACGCCGCCACGCCCGTGGTGGTCCTCGCCCCGCGCGACGCGCTCTTCGAAAAGACCGTCTCCAACATGCAGGAGGTGATGGCCCGCGGCGGCCCCATCCTCTTCGTCACCGACGCCGCCGGCGCCGCCGAAGGGGCGGAGGGCGCCGCGCGCACGCTGGTCATGCCCGACTGCGATCCCTTCGTCGCGCCGATCCTTTACGCCGTGCCCGCGCAGCTGCTCGCCTACCACGCCGCCGCCTTCCTGGGAAAAGACGTCGACCAGCCGAGAAATCTGGCGAAATCGGTCACGGTCGAGTAACCTTCGGCGCAACGAAACGCCGTCGCCGAACGCGCGGCGAAACGTCGAGGACGAGCATATGAGCAAGCTCCCGGCCTGCCTCGCCGCGGCCGTCGTGCTGGCGACCGCCGCCTGCGAAAGCAAGGCGCCCGAACCCGTGGTCGAAACCGCGCTGATCCAGCCGGACTGCTACAGCGTCACGCCCTTCCGCGACATCAGCATCGCCTCCGCCCCGGACGGCGCCTCGGACGCCGCCAAGGCCTTCCTCGGCGCCTGGGGCGGCGGGGCCTGGGACGGCGCCGTGTGCCATGACCTCTGGGTCCTCTCGCTCGACGCCGACGGCCAGGTGGTGATGTTCGACGCCCACGGCCCGGGCTTCGACCCCGACGCCACCGGCTTCACCCGCCGCGGCGAGGTGGGCGAGGACGGCCGCCTGCGCGTGCGCAAGGGCCGCGCCCAGGTGGAATACTGGGTGGAGGACGGCCGCCTCTACGGCGAACGGCGCATCGGCGACCGCCTCAACCGGGTGATCCTGGTCCGACAGACCGGATGACCGTCGCGCCCGCCGCGGCCCTCGCCGCGCTGCGCGAGGCCGGCGACGCCGCCCGTGCCGCGGACATGGCGCGTTATCACAAGACCGCGCGCGAGGTGCTGGGCGTCTCCAACCCGCAGATCGACGCCTTCATCCGCGCCTGGCGCGCCGAGGACGACGCCGTGGCCGCCCGCTGCGCCCTCGCCGCCGGCCTCTGGGACAGCGGCGTGTTCGAGGCGCGCATCGCCGCCGCCAAGCTGCTGACCCAGGCCCGCATCGCCGA
>JBCBYE010000048.1:0-12733 GCA_039816075.1 Pseudomonadota bacterium
CCGGGCTGGGGCGCCGCGGGCGCCTCCGGCGTGGCCACCAGGGCCGGGCCATCGCCGTCCGCCGGGTCGATCATGTCGAGGCCGCCGCCCTGCGGGGCCGCGGCGCCGTTGGGCGCGCCCCCCGCCGGCGCGTCGCCGGCGCCGTTCGCGCCGGCATGGCCGTTCGGCTGCGGCTGGCCCTGCGACGCGCCCTGCGGTTGGGGCTGCTGGCCCTGTCCCGGCTGACCGCCGCCGCCCTGCTGGGGCTGATGCTGGGCCTGGTGCGCCTGCATCTCCGCCTGCGCGGCGCTCAGAAGCCGGGCGTAGTGCTCGGCATGCTGCAGAAAGTTCTCGGACATCACCCGATCGCCCGAGGTCTGCGCGTCGCGGGCCAGCTGTTCATACTTGTCGATGATCTGCTGGGGCGTGCCGCGCACCTTGCCCTCCGGCCCCGCGCTGTCGAAGACGCGGTTGGCGACGTTGCCGAGGCTCTTGCTGCGGTTGTTCTTGCCGCGGTTGCGGTTGGACTTCTGCGACGATCTCATTTGTCTCCGCCCGGTCTCATCCCGGTGTGACGCGACCGCGGCCATGGCCCTGCGGTCGTCAGGCGGGCCCAAAGGGCCCCGCTCGAACATCGAACGAACGATGTGTTTTCGGCTTCCGGCGGCGCGGGGCTGATCGCGCGAGCGCAAGCTCGCCCCCTCCAGCGATCCCGGCCGGCAAGGGCGAAGATATACGCAACGCCTCCGACGACACAACCCCGGCTTGCCGCAATGCGGAAAATCCGAGTCGTTTTCAGTCCGCCCGCATCGCCTCCAGGCAGCGGGGGCGGCCGTCGAGGTCCGCATGCACCGCCGCGACGGCGAAGCCCGCGGCCTCGAAGATCGCCGCGACGTCGCGGTCCTGGCCGGCGCCGAACTCCAGCAGCGCGCGGCCGCCTGGCGCCAGCGCGGCGTCGAGGCCGGCGGCGATGGCGCGAAAGGCGCCCAGCCCGTCGCCGCCGGGCAGCAGCGCCGCCACGGGCTCCCACAGGCGCACCTCGGGCGAGAGCGCGTCGAACTCCGCATCGGCGATGTAGGGCGGGTTGGACACCACCAGGTCGAAGCGGCCCTGCGCCGGTTCGAACCAGTCGCCGTCCAGGATCGTGGCGCGGCCCGCAACGCCCAGCGCCTTGGCGTTGGCGCGCGCCGTGCGCGCCGCGGCGGGCGAGGCGTCGACGCCCACTCCGGTGCAGCGCGGCCGCTCCGCCAGCAGGGTCAGCAGGATGCAGCCGGATCCGACGCCCAGATCGAGCAGCTTCGCCTCGACCCCCGCCGCCGCCAAAGGCCCCTGCAACGCCGCGGCGATCAGCGTCTCGGTCTCCGGCCGCGGGTCCAGCACGTCCGGACCCACCTCGAAATCGCGGCCCCAGAACTCCCGCCGCCCGATGATCTGCGACAGCGGCCGGCGCCCGGCCCGCGCCGCCAGCCCCGCGGCGTAGCGCGCCGCCTCCGCCGGGCCGGCCGGCTCCTCCAGCCGCGCCGAAAACGCCGCCGCCTCCAGCCCCGAGGCCCAGCGCAGCAGCAGCCGCGCGTCGCGCGCTGGGTCCGGCACGTCGGCGCCCTGCAGCATGCGCCGCCCTTGCGCGATCAGCGCGGCGCGGGAGCCGGCGGCGCCGCCCTCGGCCCCGTCGTAGCCGGCGCTCATGCCTCCATCTCCGCCAGGGCGGCGGCCTGCGCGGCCTCGGTCAGCGCGTCCACGATCTCGTCCAGGTCGCCGTCCATGACGTCCCCCAGCTTGTAGAGCGTCAGGCCGATGCGGTGGTCCGTCACCCGGCCCTGCGGGAAGTTGTAGGTCCGTATCCTTTCGGATCGGTCGCCGGAGCCGACCTGACCGCGCCGATCGGCCGCACGCTCCGCCTCCGCCGCCTGACGCTGCCGGTCGTAGAGGCGGGCGCGCAGCACCTCCATGGCGCGGGCGCGGTTCTGGTGCTGCGATTTCTCCGAGGCCGTCACCACGAGGCCGGTGGGCAGATGGGTCAGCCGCACGGCCGAATCGGTGGTGTTGACGTGCTGCCCGCCGGCGCCCGAGGCGCGCATGGTGTCGATGCGGATGTCGGCGGCGGCGATCTCCACGTCCACCTCCTGCGCCTCGGGCAGAACGGCGACCGTGGCGGCGGAGGTGTGGATGCGCCCCTGGCTTTCGGTCGCGGGCACGCGCTGCACCCGATGCACGCCGCTTTCGCGCTTGAGCCTGGCGAAGACGCCGTCGCCCTTCACCTCCGCCACCAGTTCCTTGATCCCGCCGCCTTCGGCCGCGCTCTCCTCCAGAATCTCCAGCCGCCAGCCACGCCGCTCCGCATAGCGCTGATACATGCGCAGCAGGTCCCCGGCGAAAAGCGCGGCCTCGGCGCCGCCCGTGCCGGGCCGGATCTCCAGAATCGCGGGGCGCGCATCGGCGGCGTCGCGGGGGATCAGGGCCAGGCGCATGGCGCGCTCGGCCTCGGGCAGGGCGGCCTGCAGCGCCGTCAGCTCCTCGCGCGCCAGCTCCGCCATCTCGGGGTCCTGGGCGAGGGCCCGCGCCTCCGCCATCGCGGTCAGCAGGTCCAGATAGGCGCGGGCCTGTTCGGCCGCGGGGCGCAGCTCCGCATGGTCTCGGCCCAGCGCGACCACGTCGCCGGACCCGGAGGCCAGCTGCGCCTCGATGAAATCGAAGCGCTGGACGATCTGGCGGACGGCATCGAGGGCGATCATGGACCGCGGTCTTCGTCTACGCCCAAAGTCTCGTCAAGCCGCGCTGGCGGTTTCAATTGTCGAAACCGGCGCGGCGGGGTTAGGCTTGCAGGCATGAAGCAGATCTTAGCCGTCGCCGCCCTTCTTCTCGCCGGTCCCGCGCTGGCCGATCCCAACTGGACGCCGCCGCCCGCCAAGGACGGCTTCTCCTACCCGCCGTGCTACTGCCGCAACCACGAGGAAAAGGTGGGGATCGGAGAGCTCGGCTGCCTGCGCATCGGCAGCCGCGAGGTGCTCGCGCGCTGCCGCATGTCGCTCAACAACCCCGCGTGGGAGACCTTGGGCGAAGGCTGCGAGGGCCTGCTGACCCCCGGCGCATCGCTGGAGCTACCGCAGTCGCGGAAGCTCGACGCGGTCCAGCCAGGCTGAGATCCGCGCCGCGTTCACGCCCAGATCCGACCGCCCGTATTTGGACCGCGAGTAGAGCGCCAGCGTCGCGCCGCCGCCCTCGGCCGGCAGGGCCCGGACGCTGACGAAATCCGGATAGCCCATCAGCAGGCTGCGCTGCAGGTAGGTGGCGTGCAGGTCGGCGACCGAGCCGGCCAGCCGCGTCGTCCGCTCCGCGCCCAGCGCGACCGCGTCGAACGCCTCCATCAGCGCTTCGGGGCTCGCATCCCAGACCGGGGCGGGGCCGTCGGCCTCCGGCCGGTCCGCGGCCAGAAGCAGCGTGTTGGGGGTCTCGGCCCGCGTCGCGGTCAACGGGTCCTTGTGCTGGCGCGCCGCATCGATGGGGGCGACGCGCGCGTAAACGGCGAAGCCCGCCGTCGCCAGCGCGATCAGAACCACGAGCCCCAGCAGGATCGACATCAGCCGCCTCATTCCGCCGCTTCGATGCGGGCGCGCTCCGCGTCCAGCTCTTCGGCCTTCCGTTCCACCAGCCCGACGATGTGATCGACCATCTTCTCGTTCTCGATCTTGTGGTCCTGAATGCCGCTCAGATAGACCATGCCCGACCCGGCGCCGCCGCCGGTGAAGCCGATGTCGGTCTCCTTGGCCTCGCCCGGCCCGTTCACGACGCAGCCGATGATGCTCAGCGACATGGGCGTCTGGATATGCGCCAGCCGCTCCTCCAGCACCGCCACCGTCTTGATCACGTCGAAACCCTGCCGCGCGCAGGACGGGCAGGAGATGATCGTCACGCCCTTGTGGCGCAGGTTGAGCGACTTGAGGATCTCGAAGCCGATCTTGACCTCTTCCACCGGATCGGCGCTCAGCGAGACGCGCATGGTGTCGCCGATGCCCATCCACAGCAGCTGCCCCAGCCCGATGGCCGACTTGACGGTGCCGGAGACGAGCCCGCCCGCCTCGGTGATCCCCAGATGGATCGGCGCGTCGGTGGCTTCGGCGAGGCCCATATAGGCGGCCGAGGCCAGGAACACGTCCGAGGCCTTGGCGCTGATCTTGTATTCGCGGAAGTCGTTGTCCTCGAGGATGCCGATATGGCGCAGGCCGCTCTCGACCATGGCCTCCGGGCAGGGCTCTCCGTACTTGTCCAGCAGGTCCTTCTCCAGGCTGCCCGCGTTCACGCCGATGCGGATGGAGCAGCCATGGTCCTTGGCCGCCTTCACCACCTCGCGGATGCGCTCGGTCGAGCCGATATTGCCCGGATTGATGCGCAGGCAGGCGGCGCCGGCCTCCGCCGCCTCGATGGCGCGCTTGTAGTGGAAATGGATGTCCGCAACGATGGGCACCGGGCTGGTCGCGCAGATCGCCTTGAGCGCGGCGGTGCTTTCCTCGTCCGGGCAGCTGACGCGAACGATGTCGGCGCCGGCCTCGGCGCAGGCGCGCACCTGCGCGATGGTGGCGCGGGTGTCGTGCGTCAGCGTGTTGGTCATGGTCTGCACGCTGATCGGGGCGTCGCCGCCGACCTCCATGTTGCCGACCCGGATCTTGCGGCTCTTCCGGCGCTCGATGTCGCGCCAGGGACGAACGCTCATCGCGCCTCTCCCGTCTGGTTGCCCGCCCCCGTCGAGGCGTCAACTTCACCTTACACCAAATCCGCAGCGCGAAAAGCGCGCGGCCGTCCATGGGGCGCATTCGGCGCGCGCCCGCGATATGGCGCAGGCCGGCGCGGATTGGAAGGGATAGGGCGCCTCAGGCGGAACAAACGGCTCCGCCTCAGGCGGAACGCACGGCTCCGCCTCAGGCGGAACAGCTGGCGCCGCCCAGCACGCAGAACTTGGCGCAATGCGGATGAGTCAGCTTCACCGGCGCCTCCGCCGCCTCCAGCGTCTCGCCCATCTCGAAGCGCGGATCATAGGGCAGCAGCGTGCAGGACAGCACCGTCGGCCGCGCCGCCCCCTTGCGCTTCACCACCATGCGGGAGGAGGCGCACATCACCTCCTCGGGCCGCTTGCCGAGCAGGCCCCAGCAGGCCGTCGTGATCTCCGGCACCGGCGCGGTCTCGTCCATTTCGGGGAACAGCACGCAGGCCCCCGGATCGGCGGCGTCGATCTCGAAGCCCTCGCGCGCGAACAGGTCCGCATAGCCGGCGCGCGAGGCGGCTTCGTCCTCGCCCCACAGGGTCCGGCCCGCCACGCTCATGGCGAAGCCGTTGTCGCGCAGCCAGCGCATGCCGGTCAGCGTGGCGTCGAAGCCGCCGGGCCCGCGCTCCTCGTCATGCTTCTCGGCCGCGAAATGATCGAGCGAAATGCGCAGCGTCAGCCGGCCGCCGAACCGGGCGCGCAGGTCCAGCAGGCCCGCCTGCACGCGCGGGCGCATCATCGGCTTCATGGCGTTGGTCAGGATCAGCGCCTCATGCCCGGCCGCCAGCGCCGCCTCGGCCATGCCGATCATCTGCGGATTGAGAAAGGGTTCGCCCCCGGTGAACCCGATCTCGCGCACGGGCCAGCCGCGCTCGACGATCTGGCCGAGGAAATCCTCCACCTCCGCCCGGGTCAGATAGACCAGACGGTCGTTCGACGGAGAGCTCTCGATATAGCAGCGCAGGCACTCGATGTTGCACAGCGTGCCGGTGTTGAACCACAGCGTCGTGGCGGCCGACAGCGGGACGGAGGCCCGGGGCTCTCCCGTCGCGGTGACGTCCGGATCCTGAAACTTGACCGGCGCGTCGGGGCGAAGGGGGTCCTGGCGGGTCATTCGGCGCTCCGATCAGCGAAAGGGTCGTCGCCCACAAATCGCGACGGGGACCGGGGCGTCAACGGCGGAACCGGTCGCGCTCACGAATTGGTGCGCGAACATCAACGGCTTGATGGCGAATGCGAACCTAACGCGCAAATTCTCGTGGGCGGACGCAGCGTCAGGCGCTCGCCCCGGGTCCGGCGTCACTCCGCCGCGGCCACGCCGGCGGCGGGGGAAAACGGCCAGGCGGGCAGAAAGCGCCCCTCCTGCGCCAGCACCAGGGCGCGGAACCGCTCGGCCGCCGGGCTCAGCGGCGCGTCGGCGCGGCGGATCAGCATCCAGTCGCGCATCATCGGCAGGCCCGCGACGGGCAGGGTGGTCAGCCGGCCGGTCTCGATCTCCGCCCGCACCGTGTGGGCGGAGATGAAGGCGATGCCCAGGCCGGCCATCACGGCCTGCTTGATCGTCTCGTTTGTGCCCATGTCCTGCCCGCGCCAGGGCCGACCGCCCCCGATGCGGTCCAGAAAGCGCGACATCAGGATGCGCGTGCCCGACCCGTCCTCGCGCATCAGGAAGGTCTCGCGCAGCAGCGCCTCGGGCTCCACCGTCCTGCGGCGCGCCAGCGGGTGGTCGGGCGGCGCGACGATCACATGGGGGTGCGGGCCCAGCAGGTCCGCCTCCACCTTGGGCGAGGCCGGCGGGCGGCCCATCAGCGCCAGGTCCACCTCGCGCCGCTCCAGCGCCGCGATGATGGCGCCGCGATTGCCGATGCGCAGCGCCACCTCCAGCTCCGGATGCTGGTCGCGCAGCTGCCGGATGAGGGAGGGGGCGAAATACTTGCCGGTGGAGACGACGCCGAAGGCGACGCGGCCCGTGCGCCCCTCCGCCGCCGCGGCCACCCGCTCCGCCGCGGCGGTCAGCGTCGCCTCGATATGCTCGATGGCCGCCAGCATCTGCCGCCCCGCCGGCGTCAGAACCGCCGGCGCGTCCGGCCCGCGGCGCACCAGCTCCGCCTCCAGATTGGCCTCCAGCGCGCGCAGCTGAGAGCTGACCGCAGGCGGCGTTACGTTCAGCGCCCCCGCCGCCGCGGTGACCGAGCCATGGGCGTCGATCGCGGCCAGGGCGCGCAGCTGCTTGAGAGTGACGGCGTCCAATCGAACCATCCCCTTCGGTCTAGCGCGACCCGACGCCGCAGCAAGGCCCGGACGCCGTCGGAAACGCCGCGAACCCTGCGGATCGCCCCCCAGGACCGCCCCCCCCGGACCGACGCCAAGGCGGCGCGTTCAGCCGTAATCGCCGCGCAGATAGCCGGCGCAGAACGCGTCCTGCGGGGCCTCGAACACCTGGCGCGTCTCGCCGATCTCGCGCAGCTCGCCCAGGCGGAAGAAGGCGACGCGATCCGCGACACGCTTGGCCTGCTCCATGTTGTGGGTCACCACCACCACGGCGAGGCGCCGCTTGAGCCCCTGGATCAGCGCCTCCACATGCGCCGTCGCGACCGGATCGATGGAGCCGCAGGGCTCGTCCATCAGCAGCGCCTCGGGCTTGGTGGACAGCGCCCGGGCGATGCACAGCCGCTGCTGCTGTCCGCCCGACAGGTCCAGCCCGGAGATGTCGAGCCGATCCCGGACCTCCTTCCACAGATCCGCCGCCTCCAGGCACGCCTGCACATGGGCGTCCATCTCCCCCTCCGGCACGACGCCGTGCAGGCGCGCGCCATAGGCGATGTTCTCGTAGACCGACCAGGCGAAGGGATTGGGCTTTTGCGCCACCCAGCCGAACCGGCGGCGGTAGAGCGGCGGGTCCACGTCGGCGCCATGCACGTCCTGCCCGTCGAACAGGATCCGCCCCGCATGGCGCGCGCCGCGCACCTCGTCCTGCATGCGGTTGAGGCACTTGAGCACCGTGGACTTGCCGCAGCCCGACGGACCGATGAAGGCCAGGCACTCGCGCCGCCGCAGGTCGAACGTCACCCCGTGCAGCACCTTCTTGGCGCCGTACCAGAACTCCAGGTCCCGCACCTGCATCAGCGGGGCGTCGGCGGCCTCCGCGCCTCGGGCGTCGGCGGCGCTCAGCTGGTCGAGATCGAACATGGCCCGGGATCCTCCCCCTGATGGGCGTTTCACGCGAGGGGCAGAAAACTCGCTTCCGCGTCCCGCCGCCTTGATCGACCTCAATTCGTGAATGCGTCCCGGCTTGCGGGGCGCGGCGTCGATTGCTATCTGCGGGCTCCGGCAACTCCGAGCGAAACGGTCAGGCAAAAGGGACGCAGCGCGTGACGACGCCCCCGCCCCGGCTCTCCCTGCAGAACCTGACCCGCGCCTTCGAGGGGCGCGAGGTGGTTTCCGACGTCTCCATCGACGTGGGCGCGGGCGAGATCGTGTGCCTGCTCGGCCCCTCCGGCTGCGGCAAATCCACCACCCTGCGCATCGCCGCGGGGGTGGAACGCCAGGATGTCGGCCGCGTCCTGATCGACGGCGCGCCGGTGTCGGACGAGGTCCGCCACGCGCCGCCCGAACGCCGCCATGTGGGCCTGGTGTTCCAGGACTTCGCGCTCTTCCCGCATCTCAGCGTCGCCGACAACGTCGCCTTCGGCCTCAGGCGCGCCGATCGGTCCCGCGCCCAGGCCCTGCTGGGCCGCGTCGGCCTTTCCGGCTACGGGCCCAAATTCCCCCACCAGCTGTCGGGCGGAGAGCAGCAGCGCGTCGCCCTGGCCCGCGCCCTGGCGCCGCAGCCCTCGGTCATGCTGATGGACGAGCCGTTTTCGGGCCTCGACAAGCGCCTGCGCGACGAGGTCCGCGACGAGGCGCTCAGCGTGCTCAAGGCCGAGGGCGCCGGCGTGCTGCTGGTCACGCACGAGCCCGAGGAGGCCATGCGCATGGCCGACCGCATCGCATTGATGCGGGCGGGGCGCATCGTGCAGACCGGCGCGCCCTACCACATCTACAACCGCCCCGCCGACCGGGCGGCCGCCGCCTTCTTCTCCGATCTGAACGTTCTTCACTCCGAAGTGAATTCGCGACAGACCGACACGCCCTTCGGCCGCTTCCTCTGTCCCGGTCTCGTCGACGGGGCGGAGGTGGAGATCATCATCCGCCCCCAGCACCTCAAGATCGACCCGGACGCCGGCGGCGGCGCGCCCGCCGCCACCGCCGCCGACGGCGCCCCGGCGCGCGGCCGCGTGGTCCGCGCGCGGTTCATGGGCTCTGAATCGCTGATCGAGGTGCGCATGGAGCATGACGACAGCGTTCTGCGCGCCACCGTCCCCGGCGCCTGGCTGCCCGAACAGGGCGCGCCGCTGTGGCTCTCGCTGCGCCGCGACCGCTGCTTCGTGTTTCCCTGCGCCGTGCAGTCCAAGGTCGCCTCGCCGTTCGAGGCCCGTCGCGCCCCGGCGGAGTGAGGCCCCGGGCGGGCCGGCCGGGCCGGGCGCCGGGGGTCCCCGCCCGGCCATTCGCACTGGAACTCGCCGCAACCCTCCCATATGTGTCGAGGGAGAGAGGCCGCGGCAGGCGCGGCGCGACGCGGGCCGCCTGGCCGGCCCGCCATCAGACAGCAGGGAGGGCGCCGCCATGGCCCCGAGCATCTGGCAGCTGGCGATCGTCGGCATTCTGGTCGTTCTGCTTTTCGGCCGCGGCAAGATCTCGTCGCTGATGGGCGACGTGGCCAAGGGCATCAAAAGCTTCAAGAAGGGCATGGCCGACGACGACGAACCGTCGAAGGTGGCCCGCGAGGGCGAGGAAGCGGTCGACGTGACCCCCGCGGCGGAAAAGAAGGACGCCTGAGGGCGGCCCTTCGGCCTGAGGCGGAGCGCGCATGTTCGATATCGGCTGGTCCGAGCTGCTGGTTCTGGGCGCCCTCGCGTTGATCGTGGTGGGGCCCAAGGACCTGCCGGGCATGCTGCGCACCCTCGGTCAGCTCGCCGGAAAGGCGCGGCGCATGGCGCGCGAATTCCAGACCTCGATGGAGGATGCGGCGCGCGACGCCGACATGGGCAAGGAGATGCGCGACATGCAGACCTCCATGGCCGACTGGAACAGCAAGATCGGCGCCGACGCCCCGCGCAAATACGCCGAGAAGTTCATGGCCGGCGACGACAAGGCCGCCTCGAACGCGCCGGTTCCCACCAAGCCCGGCCCGACGCCCATCGAGACGGAAGTTGAGACCGGGGCCGCGACCGGGGCCGGCTCGCCCGCGGGCGATGCGCCGACCGGCCCCGCGCCCGATCCCGCCCTCGGCGCCTCCGCTCCGGCCGCGCCGACGGATGGCGGCCAAGATCCCTCCGCGACGCCGCCGGCGGCCGCCCGGGGCTGACCGCCGCGGCGGCGACCGCCCGTCGTCCGCGTCGATCCGAACAACAAGAAGGCCCCGCGCATGACCGCGAGCGATGAGGACGAGATCGACGCCAGCAAGGCGCCGCTGATCGAGCACCTGACCGAGCTGCGCTCCCGCCTGATCTGGAGCCTGCTGGGCCTGGGCGGCTGCATGGTGGTCTGCTTCGTCTTCGCCAAGCAGATCTTCGACCTGCTGACCGACCCGCTGCGCGGCGCGCTGCTGGCCCGGGGCATGGAGCCGATGCTGATCTACACCGCCCTGCACGAAAAATTCTTCACCGACCTGCGCCTGTCGCTTTTCGGCGGCTTCTTCCTGGCCTTCCCGATCATCGCGACGCAGGTCTGGAAATTCGTGGCGCCGGGCCTGTATCGCAATGAACAGAACGCGTTCTGGCCGTTCCTGGTGGCGACGCCGGTGTTGTTTTTCGCCGGCTCCTGCCTGGTCTACTTCTTCGTCGCGCCGATGGCCTTCGGCTTTTTCCTCGATTACGGCACCACTGGCGTCGAAGAGGGCGTCTCCACCTCCACCGAGTTCCTCGGCAAGGTGCGCGAATATCTCGACCTGATGATGACCTTCATCCTGGCCTTCGGCATCTGCTTTCAGCTTCCGGTCCTGCTGACCCTGTTGGGCCGCGCCGGGCTGGTGACGTCCGAGGGGCTGGGCCGCACCCGCAAATACGCGGTGGTCGCCATCGCCGCCGCCGCCGCGATCATGACGCCGCCGGATCCGCTCAGCCAGCTGGGCCTCGCGATCCCCGTCTACGGCCTCTACGAAATCTCGATCCTCCTGGTGCGTCTCGCAGAGCGTCGCCGGGCGGAGCGCGAGGCCGAAGAGGACGCCGAGCTGGGGCTCGCCCCGCGCGAGCCGGGCGAATGAGGGGCCGTCCATGACCGGCTTCAACCGCGCGCTGGAGCCGCGCGAGGAAAGCAAGGGCCAGGACCTGATCACCCGCGTGGTCGAGGCGTTGGAGCGCATGAGCCCGCCGCCGCTCGCCGCCCCCGATTTCGACGCCGCCGACGTCTTCGTCTGGCACGTCGCGCCGGATCGGCTGGACCCGGTGTACAAGGTCTCCCGCGTCGCCATCGACCTGCTGGTGGGCATCGACCGCAGCCGCGACACGCTGCTCGACAACACCCGCCGCTTCGCCGACGGGCTGCCGGCCAACAACGCGCTCCTCTGGGGCGCGCGGGGCATGGGCAAGAGCTCGCTGGTCAAGGCCGCCCACGCCGCCGTGAACGCGGACCGGGCCCGCCCCCTGGTGCTGGTGGAGATCCAGCGCGAGGACATCCCGACCATCGGCCGCCTGATGACCCATCTGCGCGCGGCCGCCGACCGCCGCTTCCTGCTGTTCTGCGACGACCTGTCGTTCGACAAGGACGACGCCCATTACAAAAGCCTCAAGGCCGTGCTCGACGGCGGGGTGGAGGGGCGGCCGGAGAACGTGATCTTCTACGCCACCTCCAACCGGCGCCACCTGATGCCCCGCGACATGGTGGAGAACGAGCGCCAGACCGCCATCAGCCCGTCCGAGGCGACGGAGGAGAAGGTCAGCCTTTCGGACCGCTTCGGCCTCTGGCTCGGCTTCCATCCCGCCAAGCAGGATCAGTTCCTGGACATGATCCGCGGCTATTGCGACGCCTACGGCATCGAGATCGACGACGAGACCCTGCGCTCCGAGGCCATCGAGTGGCGCCAGACCCGCGGCTCCGTCTCCGGCCGCGTGGCCTGGCAGTTCATCACCGACCTGGCGGGTCGCCGGGGCCTGCGGCTGGACTGACGACGCCCGGCGCGTCTCCCCGCCATCGCCGCCCCCGGCGCATTTTCCCACCGTCGCCCCCGGCGCGTTTCCCGACCGTCATCCCAGGCTCCCGGCGTTCCAGGCGCCCGGCCCGCCGCGGCCCTCGGCGGAGCCAGCTCCGCCGGCGCGGGCAAACGCCCGCGCGCGCTCGCCCTGCGAGCGCAGGGCCGCTGACGCGGCGCCCTGAGAGGCCGGCGTCGGACGGGGGCGGAGCGCGACCCTAGGTCAGAGGAACTCCGCCGGGTCTTCGCTGAACGCCCCGCGGCGCACCTCGAAATGCATCAGCGTGCGGCCCGGCTGGTCGGCGGCCACCTGGCCCAGGACCTCTCCCGCCGCCACCTGCTGACCCTTTTCCACGTTGGCCGCGCCGAGCCGTCCGTAGACCGTCATCAGGTTGCCCGGATGGCGCACCAGCACGATGGTCCCCCACTCGCCCAGGGACGTCGACACCAGCGCCACCTCGCCCGACGCCGCGGCGCGCACCGGCTCTCCGGGCGTGGCGGCGAAATCGACGCCGTCGTTGCGGTTCGGCCCCGGATCGCGGCTGTAGGGTTTCACCACCGCGCCGGGCACCGGCGGGCGCAACGTGCCGTCGAAGGGCGCCGCGGCCGCCGGCGCCGGCGCGGCGGCCGCGGCGTCCACGGGCTCGGGCTCGACCGCCGGCGCGGGGGCGATCGGCGCAGGCGCCTCCCGCGGGGTCTGGAAACGGCCCAGCTCCGGCGACTCGAGCGGCTCCGCCGCCACCGTGTCGCGGGGCAGGGGCGCCGCGGCG
>JBCBYE010000197.1:0-7265 GCA_039816075.1 Pseudomonadota bacterium
CGAACGCGGACGCCCCGCGCCGACGCGCCCCGGACTTGATCCGGGGCCGCCTCCGTCGGCGCAAGCGCCCGCCCTCCGCCAAAGGCGCGCGCCCCTAAGCGCGTCCCGCCAGTTCCCGCGCCACGACCCGGTCGACGACCCGTCAAGAAAGCGTCGCGCGCCGGCGCTGGCCCGCCGTCGCTCCAAGGCCTACCCTGCACCCTCGGGGTCGGCCCGCGCCGCCCCCGACCCAAAGCGCGGGGACCCCGCCCCGCCGATCCCAAGGGAGGCCTCATGCCCATCCGCCCCACGCCCCGCAGCCTCGCCGCGGGCCTCGCGCTCGCCGCCGTCGCGGCCGCCCCGCTCCTCGCCGACGGTCATGCCATGTCCCATTCCAACCGCATCGACCTGACGCGCCCGGACGCGCCCGCCCTCGCCGCGCCCGGCCCGCATCCCGTCGGCGTGCGCACGCTCGAATTCACCGATCCCGGCCGCCTCGACGTCCTGAACGTCGCCGACGGCGCCCGCCCCACCTACGACCGCACCCTGGTGGTGGAGGTCTGGCACCCCGCGGCCGAGGGGACGGAGCCCGGCACGACCTACCAGGTCATCCTGCGCGATGGCGCGCAGACCGCGCCGATCCGCGGCGCCGCCGCCCGCGACGCGGCGCCCGCCGCCGACGGTCCCTTCCCCCTCGCCGTCATCTCCCACGGCTATCCCGGCAACCGCCACTTGATGGCGCATCTGGGCGAGCATCTCGCCTCGCACGGCTACGTCGCCGTCTCCATCGACCATCGCGACAGCACCTACGACGACTTTCAGGCCTTCGGCTCGACCCTCGTGAACCGGCCGCTGGACCAGAAGTTCGTGATCGATTCGATGCAGGCCGCCTCCGCCGGCGACGGTCCGCTCGCCGGCCTCGTCGACGCGGACGCGACCGCGGTCGTCGGCTACTCCATGGGCGGCTACGGCGCGGTCATCTTCGGCGGCGGCGGCGTGGCGCAGACCGGCATCGACCATGCTTGGGGCGCCCCCGACGGCACGCTCGCGATGCACAAGGCCGGCTCCGACAGTCACGAGGCGCTGGTCGACGATCGCGTGAAGGCCCTCGTCTCCATCGGCCCCTGGGGCTGGAACCTGGGCTTCTGGGACGCCGAAAGCGTCGCGGGCCTGCGCAAGCCCACGCTCTTCGTCGCCGGCGACGGCGACGACGTCTCCGGCTACGACCCCGGCGTCCGATCGCTGTGGACCCATGGCGTCGGCGCCGACCGCTGGCTGCTGACCTTCGAGAACGCCAACCACAACGCCGCCGCGCCCATGCCCGCGCCGGTGGAAAGCTGGGCTCCGGTCGAGACGCTCGATTTCATCCCCTTCGACCATTACGCCGACGCGGTCTGGGACACGCAGCGCATGAACGACATCCTGCAGCACTTCACGCTCGCCTTTCTGGACCTGCACGTGAAGGGCGACGCCGACAAGGCGCCCTTCCTCGACCTCGTGCCCGTCGCCAAGGACGGCGTCGCGGCGCTGAATGAAGACGGCACGCGCAAGCCGGAGCACACCTACTGGGAGGGCTTCGCCCCCCGCACCGCCATCGGCCTGCGCCTCGAAAAGCTCGCCGCGGGCGAGTGACGGCCTGACGGCCGCCCGACACGCCGCCGGCGGCGCGCCCTTGGGCCGCGCCGCCGCCTGCGCTACCCTCCGCCGCAACGCCCACGGGAGGAGCCGCAGACCATGAACGCCCCAGCCCCCATCGGCCCGAGCGCCGCGACCGAGGACCTCGTCCTGCGCGAAGATCTCGGAGCCGTCGCCCGCCTCACGCTCAACAACGGCGCCAAGCTCAATCCCCTGTCCGAGGAGATGCTGGCGCGCCTGCAGGCGGAGATCGACCGCCTCGCGACCGATCCCGCGATCCGCGCCGTGATCCTGCGCGGCGCCGGCAAGGCGTTCTGCGCGGGCCACGACCTCAAGCAGATGCAGGCCGCCCGCGCCGCCTCCGCCGACCGCGGCCGCGCCTACTACCAGGCGCTCTTCGCCCAATGCGGGCGCATGATGACCTCGCTGACCCGCCTGCCGCAGCCCGTGATCGCCGAGGTGCACGGCATCGCCACCGCCGCCGGCTGCCAGCTGGTCGCCACCTGCGACATGGCCGTCGCCGCGGACACCGCCCGCTTCGGGGTCAACGGCGTGAACATCGGTCTCTTCTGTTCCACCCCCATGGTGGCCCTTACCCGCAACATCCCCCCCAAGGCGGCGTTCGAGATGCTGACTACGGGCGAGTTCATCGACGCCGCGCAGGCCAGGACCCTCGGTCTCGTCAACCGCGTCGTCCCCGAAGGCGGGCAGACCGACGCCGCCCTCGCCCTCGCCGAACAGGTGGCCGACAAGCTCGCCGTCGCCGTGCGCGTGGGCAAGGAGGCGTTCTACGCCCAGTCCCGGATGTCCCTCGAAGAGGCCTACGCCTACACCGGCCGCGTGATGGCCGAGAACATGCTGCATCGCGACACCGAAGAAGGCGTGCAGGCCTTTCTTGAGAAACGCGACCCCGATTGGCGCGGTTAGTTTCGCTTCGCTCCGATTCCGTCGAAACCGGCGCCGATCCGCGCCGCGAAACCTGTCCTGGTCGCGGGCCGCGATTGATCGCCTCAGGCGATTCGCGGTATTCTGACGCCGCTGAGGCTCGAAGACGTTCCCCGCTGCCCTGTCCCTCGACGACGCAGTCATGACCGCTCCGACCCGCTGCGCCGACGACCGCCCCGCAGAACGCTGGGCCGAAACCGAAGACAGGAGAAGCGTGCCATGGCCACCGGCACCGTCAAATGGTTCAATTCCACCAAAGGCTACGGCTTCATTCAGCCGGATGCCGGCGGGGCGGACATCTTCGTCCACATCTCCGCCGTCGAAAAGGCCGGGCTCAGCGGCCTCAACGACGGCCAGAAGATCAGCTACGAGCTGGAAGAGGATCGGCGCGGCCGCTCCGCCGCGGGCGCGCTGCAGCTGATGGACTGACGCGGCCGCCTGTCGCGACCGCCTCCCGATCCCATCCCCGCCCGGCCCGCGCGCCGGCCCGGCCAAGCCAACCGCCGACCTCCCTCGATCCGGACGCCGTTCGGCGCCCCGGATCGATAGGAGTCGATGCAGTTTTCCGGCCCCCGCGACCATTGCGTCGTTGATCCTATGGTCTCCGGATACTAAGTCGGCCTTATGACAGCCATGGCCGAACCTCCCGCCGCCGGGGTCCGCTTTCTCGACAAGCTCACCGCGCCGACGCTCTTCACCATGATCATGGTCTCGGCCCTCGGGCCGATCTCCATGAACATGTTCCTGCCGTCCATGCCCTCGATGGCCGAGCATTTCGACGTCGAATACTCGATGATGACCCTCGCGGTGACGGCCTATCTCGCCGCCATGGGCGTCATGCAGATGTTCTTCGGCCCGCTGTCGGACCGGTACGGCCGCCGCCCGGTGCTGCTGACCGCCTTCTCCGTCTTCATCGTCGCCACCGTGGGCTGCCTGATCGCCCCGACGTTCGAGGTCTTCATCGCCTGCCGCCTGCTGCAGGCCGGCGCCGCGGCGGGCCTGGTGCTGGCCCGCGCCATGGCGCGCGACCTTTACGGACCGGACGAGGCGGCCAGCCGCATCGGCTGGATCACCATGGGCATGGCCGTCGGCCCGATGCTCAGCCCCATGGTCGGCGGCTTATTGGAACAACATTACGGCTGGCAGGCCGCCTTCGCCGCCATGCTCGGCTTCGGCGCGCTGGCGCTGGTCCTCGCCTGGGGCGATGCGGGCGAGACCAATCGCCACCGCTCCTCCAGCATCGCCGCCCAGATGCGCGGCTATCCGGAGCTGATCCGCTCGCGCCGCTTCTGGGGCTACGCCGCCGCGGCGGCCTTCGCCTCCGGCTCCTTCTTCGCCTTCCTCGGCGGCGCCTCTTATGTCGGCACGCGGGTGCTGGGCCTTTCGCCGGACATGGTCGGCTTCTACTTCGGCTTCATCGCCTGCGGCTACATGAGCGGGAACTTCTGTTCCGGCATGTTCTCCGCCCGCGTCGGCATGAACCGCATGATCCTGGTCGGCACGCTGGTCGCCACCACCGGCATGACCGTCGCGCTCGCGCTGCACGTCTACGGCATCGTGCATCCCGTGGCGCTCTTCGGCCCCATCCTGCTGGTGGGCCTGGGCAACGGCATGACCATCCCCAACGCCACCGCCGGCACGCTGACCGTGCGCCCGCACCTGGCGGGCAGCGCCTCGGGCCTGGGCTCCACGCTGATGATCGGCGGCGGCGCGGGTTTCGCCGCGCTCACCGGCATGATGCTGACCGAAGACGCCGGCGCGCTGCCCCTCATCGGCCCCTACCTGCCGTCGGAGCCCAGCGCCCTGCCGCTCATCGCCATGATGCTGGCCAGCTCCGTCGCGTCGGTCCTCGCCATGCTCTACGTCTTCTGGGTGGCGAGCCGGCGCGGCCCCCTTCCCCAGGCGATGCAGGGCTGAGATCGCCCTCCCCGAGGCGCAGGTTGCACAGCGCAGATCTGTGGTTTCGCATGCGAAACCATGCAAACGCCTGAAAACTCACGCCTGATAGGTTGACGAGAACGTGTCGCGCAAAACGTTCTTCTGAACCTTGCCCATGGTGTTCCGCGGCAGCGCCTCCACGAAGAACACCCGCTTGGGCTGCTTGTAGCGGGCGATGCGCTCGCCCAACGCCGCGGCCACGCCCGCCTCGTCGATCTCGGCCGCGCCGTCGCGCACCACCACGGCCGTCACCGCTTCGCCGAAATCAGGATGCGGCAGGCCGATGACCGCGCTCTCGGCCACGCCCTCCAGCTCGTCGATCAGCCCCTCGATCTCCTTGGGATAGACGTTGTAGCCGCACGAAATCACCAGGTCCTTGGCCCGCCCCACGATGGCGACATAGCCGTCCTCGGCGATCGTCGCCAGATCGCCGGTGATGAAGAAGCCGTCGGCGCGGAACTCCTCCTCCGTCTTCTCGGGCATGCGCCAGTAGCCCTTGAAGACGTTGGGCCCGCGCACCTCCAGCCCGCCGATCTCGCCCGCCGGCAGGGGCGCGCCCGTCTCCGGATCGGTCACGCGCAGCTCCACCCCCGGCAGCGGAAAGCCGACGGACCCCGGCCGACGCTCCCCGTCATAGGGGTTGGAGGCGTTCATCGACGTCTCCGTCATCCCGTAACGCTCCAGGATCGCGTGGCCCGTGCGATCCGACCACAGCCGATGCGTCTCCGCCAGCAGGGGCGCGGAGCCGGAGATGAACAGCCGCATCGACGCCGCCGCCTCGCGCGTCAGCCCCGGATGCTCCAGCAGCCGCGTGTAGAAGGTCGGCACCCCCATCAGCGACGTCGCGCGCGGCAGCGCCGCGACCACCGCGTCGGCGTCGAACCGGGGCATGAAGATCAGCGACCCGCCCGCCGCGAGGCTGACGTTGAGCGCGACGTAGAGCCCATGCGCATGAAAGATCGGCAGCGCGTGGATCAGCCGATCCTCGGCCGTGAAGCGCCAATACGCCTTCAGCGTCTGCGCGTTCGACAGCAGGTTGCCATGGGTCAGCATGGCGCCCTTGGACCGACCGGTCGTGCCGGAGGTGTAGAGGATGCAGGCCAGATCCTGCTCCCCCCGCGCCACGGCGGCGAAGCCCGGCGCGTGCGCCGCCGCCGCCTCGGCCATCGACCCCTCGCCGGCGGCGTCCAGCGTCAGAACCTGCGCATGGGCCGCGCCCGCCGCCTCCGCCAGCGCCTCCGCCCGCGCCGGATCGCAGACGAAGACCGTCGGCGCCGCGTCGTCCAGAAAGAACGCGATCTCCGCCGGCGTGTAGGCCGTGTTCAGCGGCAGAAAGCAGCCCCCGCACAGCAGCGCGCCCAGATAAAGCTGCACCGCCTCAAGGCTCTTTTCCGCCTGCACCGCCACCCGATCCCCCGGCCGAACCCCTGCGGCGACAAGGGCGGCGGCCATGCGCTCCGCTCCCTCCCACAGGGCGCCGAAGGTCAGGTCGGGGCGGCCCGCGCATTCCGCGAACACCTCCGCCTCGCGGCCGAACGAGGGCGCGCGCAGGGCGCCGGCCAGGGCGTTCGAGGCATAGGGGGTCGACATGGCATCCTCCGACAGGTCCGTGCGCGGCGCATCGGTTCTGGCGGCGGCGCGGCGCGAAGGCAAGCCGGCGCGGCCGGCCCGAGGCCTCGCCGGAGGTCGCGGCTGACAGGCGCCGATCGAACGTCTAGCGTCGCGACAGCGTCACCCGCCGAACCCCTTTTCGAGGAACTTGACCATGACCGGCTTTCTGACCCGCCTCGCCCCGATCGCGCTCAGCCTGCTGCGGGCCGTTTCGGGCCTGATCTTTCTGGCCCACGGCACGCAGAAGCTTTTCGGCTTTCCGCCGACGGAGCGCCTGATCGAAATGTTCGACCTGCCGTGGTGGGCCGGCGTCATCGAGCTGGTCACCGGTCTGCTGCTGATCGTGGGCTTTCACACCCGGGCCGCGGCCTTTCTGGCCTCGGGCACCATGGCCGCCGCTTATTGGCTGGCCCACGCGCCGCAAAGCCCGCATCCGGCGGTGAACGGCGGCGATGCGGCGATCCTTTACTGCTTCATCTTCTTCTACCTGATCTTCGCCGGCGGCGGCCCGCTCTCCGTCGACGCGCTGCGCGGCGGCGGCAAGCCCAAGGCCAAGGCCAAGGCCAAGCCGGCCGAAACGCCCGAGACCGAAGCGGGGGCCTGAGGTCCGCGCGCGGACCTCAGGCCCCCGCCGCCAGCGCCTCCAGAGCCGCGCGGGTCCGCGCGTCGGCCGGAAACATCAGCTCGATGCGCAGCTCCGCCAACGCGATGTCCTCGGCGGAGCCGAATTGCGCCAGCGTCGAAAACAGCGACAGCGTCGCGCCCCCGGCCCGCCAGCGCGCCGGGATCAGGGCGGGGCGCAGGCCCGGCCCGTCCGCCGGCCGCGGCGCCGCCGCCTCCAGCGTCGCGGCCAGATCGTCCAGCCGCGCGTCGCCCCCGAAATGCGCGCTCTCGGCCCGCAGGCGCGCGGCCATGTGGGCGGCCACCTCGTCGAAGTTCTCCAGCGCGTCCTGAATCGCGGGATCATGGGCCAGCGCCTCCGCCAGCCCGTCGCCCGCGCTCAGCCCCGCGGCCCCGAACAACGCCTGCGCCGGGCCGTTGAGCGTTCCCAATCGCCAATGACGGTCCAGGGTGAAGGCGGGATAGGGCGCATGCCGCCGCAGCATCCGTTCGGCCGCCTCGCGCAGGGGCGCGGCCTCGGCATCGTCCAGCGCGCG
>JBCBYE010000409.1:0-4477 GCA_039816075.1 Pseudomonadota bacterium
CAGAAGGGTTTTAAACCCTTCTGCGGCGACCTCGCCCTGGCCGAGACCGTCGCGGCCGAGGCCGAAGCCGCCGGCACGCCCCTGCTCGTGCACGAAAATTTCCGCTTTCAGCCCTGGTACCGCATCCTGCGCGCCGCCCTCGACGCGGGGGAGATCGGGACCCTGCGCAACCTCACCTTCCGCCTGCGCCCCGGCGACGGCCAGGGGCCGCGCGCCTATCTCGACCGGCAGCCCTATTTCCAGACCATGCCCCGGTTCCTGGTGCACGAAACGGCGATCCACTGGATCGACACGTTCCGCTACCTGGTCGGAGAGCCCGAGGCCGTCTTCGCCGATCTGCGCCGGCTGAACCCGGCCATCGCCGGCGAGGATGCGGGCCATATCCTGTTTCGCCTGCCCGGCGGGGCGCGCGCGCTCTTCGACGGGAACCGCCTGCTGGACCACGCGGCCGCGGACCGGCGCCGCACCCTGGGCGAGGCGCTGATCGAGGGCGACGCCGGCGCGCTGACCCTGGGCGGCGACGGCGCCGTGCATCTGCGCCGCTTCGGCGAGACCGCGCCGCGCCGCATCGCCCCGCCGCCCCCGGCCGAGGCCGGCTTCGGCGGCGGCTGCGCGACCGCCTTTCAGGCCCATGCGCTGGCGGTCCTGCTGGACGGCGAGGCGCCGGAAACCTCGGCGCGGCTCTACCTGCGCAACCTGCGCCTGGAGGCGGCGATCTACGCCTCCGCCGAGGCGGGGCGCTGGCTGGCGCCGGACGGAACGCCCATCGTCCCGGATTCAAATGCTTGAGAATCCTTGACGCGCGCCGAATCCTGCCGCTAAGTGAATGCAGTCTGAACGACACGGAGCGGCCCTTTCGCCGCCCCAAACGTAGCGTAGAAGCTCGTCCGAAGCCGCCGAGCCGGCGACCGGGCAGCGTAGGAGCGATCGGGATGAACATCGGCCAGGTGGCCGCGGCAAGCGGCCTTCCCGCAAAAACCATTCGGTACTATGAGGAGATCGGGCTCGTCACGCCGCAGCGGAGCCTCAACGGCTATCGCCGTTTCCGCAACGAGGACGTGCATGTGCTGGCCTTTCTGGCGCGGGCGCGGGCGGTGGGCTTTTCCATCGACGACTGCCGGGCGCTGCTGGCGATCTACGATCCGCTGCTGACCTCGGACGCCGAAGCGCTGAGCGCGGCGCGCGATCAGGCGGCGGAGATCGACCGCAAGATGCAGGCGCTCGGCTCCATCCGGGACGTCCTGGCGCACATGGCGCGCAGCTGCCGGCAGGGCCGGCGGCCGTTGCACCCGATGCTCGACGATCTGGCGGGCGGCGCCCAGCGGGGCCTCGCCGCCGAATGAAACCGGGCGGCGGGCCTTCGGGGCCGTCGTTCGGGCTCGTCTGATCCGGCCGGCATGGGGACCGTCCGGATCAGGCGAGCGCTTGCAGAACCTTGCGCGCCACCGTCTCGCCCACATCCTCCAGCCGCTGCGCGATGCGCCGCTCCTGCGCCTCGGCGGCGGCGAGCACATCGTCCACCATGCGCGCGCCGGCCTCGGTCAGACGCAGGTGGACGCGGCGGCGATCCACGGCGTCGGGCGCGCGCCGCACCAGGCCCGCAGCGCTCATCCGATCGACGATCTTGGTCAGCGTGGGACGCTCCACCAGCACGGCGCCGGCCAGGGCGCCCATGGTCGTCTCGCCGTCGCGGGCCAGCGATTCGAGCACGCGGAACTGTTCGATCGAAAGGCCCCTGGGGCGCAGCTGCGCCGCCAGCTCATCTTCCAGACGCCGATTCGCCGCCGCGATCAGATGCGCGAGGGATACGCCGCCCCCGCCGTCGCCACCGTCCATGTCTACGCTCCCGCCTCGCGTTTCCCCTGGGCTTCCGCCGCGCCGCCGCCCCGTTTTCGGGGTCGTCCGGCCGAACCGCGGCCCTGGCTGCGATCCCGCTTCGAAAGTCTCATGCCGGAAACGCTTAGGACGGGGCGCCGCGCGCGGACAAGTGCTTCTAAAGCGGCGTCTGCCGGGGCCTTGATCGTCAAAAAAAGGTTGCGGAAAAATAATTGATTTCGCAATCATCGGGTTGCGCCACAGCGTCCCGAAGCCGGAGTCCCCATGCCTCTCGATCCCGCCGAAGCGGCCGCCCCCGATCTTTCGCTGATCGAAGTTTCGTCCCGCATCGCGGACAGGCGCGTCAGTCCGACGGAGCTGACGGAGTCGATGCTGGCGCGCATCGAAACCCATGACGGCGCCCTGCGCAGCTATCAGCACGTGATGGCCGACAGCGCCCGGGCCGAGGCCGCCAAGGCCGAGGCGGAGATCGCCGCAGGCCTGCATCGCGGGCCCCTGCACGGCGTGCCGTTCGCCGTGAAGGACCTGTGCCGCACCCATGACGCGCCGACGGCCGCGGGCATGAAGCTGCACGAAGGCTACATGGCCGGCTACGACAGCACCGTCGTGGCGCGCCTGCGCCAGGCGGGCGCGGTGATCCTGGGCAAGCTGGCGATGACCGAGGGCGCCTTCGCCAACCATCACCCGGACATGCCGACGCCGGTGAATCCGTTCGCGCCGAACCTCTGGGCCGGGGCGTCCTCCTCCGGCTCCGGCTCGGCCACGGCGGCGGGGCTCTGCTTCGGCTCGCTGGGCTCGGACACCGGCGGCTCGATCCGCTTTCCCAGCCATGCCAACGGCCTGACCGGGCTCAAGGCCACGTGGGGGCGGGTGTCGCGGCACGGCGTCTTCGCGCTTGCCGACAGTCTCGACCATGTGGGCCCGATGGCGCGCACGGCGGCCGACTGCGCGGCGATCCTGGCGGCCATCGCCGGGCCCGACGGCTACGACCCCACGGCCCTCGCCGCGCCGGTGGACGACTATCTGGCGGCCTGCGGCGCGCCGATCTCCGGCCTGCGCATCGGGCTGGACCCGGCCGTGGTCGCCACGCTCGATCCGCAGATCGCCGCGGCGATCGAGGCGGCGGCGGCGGCGTTCGAAAGCCTGGGCGCCCGCATCGCCCCCATGACGATGCCCGACGCCGGCGGCCTGATGGACGCGTGGTCGGCGATCTGCGGCATCGAATGCCTGATCGCGCACCGCGAGACCTGGCCGGCGCGCCGCGACGAATACGGCCCCGGCCTCGTCGCCGTGCTGGAGGGCGCGCAGGACATCCCCGCCATGGCCGTCGGCGACGCGATGCAGCGGCGCCTGGCCTATTGCGGCGCGTGGGAGACCGCGGTGCAGGACATCGACATGGTCCTGATGCCGATCCTCGCCAAGCCCACGCCGGACCGCGTCGCGTGGGAGGCGTTCAAGAACGGCGACGAGGGTGGCCTGACCATCGAAGAGCTGCTGACCCACACCGCGCCCGCCGACATGACTGGCCACCCGGCGCTGACCCTGCCGGCCGGCGTCGACGATCGCGGCGGCCCCATCGGCGTGCAGCTGATCGGCGCCAAGCTGGCCGAGGCGCAGCTGTTCTCCGTCGGCCATGCCTTTCAGACCGTGACGGACTGGCACATCCGCCGGCCCGACCTCTCCGCCCTGCCCGCCTGACCCCTCGACGGAGCCCGAGCCATGCACGAGATCAACATCCCCGCCGAACTGCTGGAGCGCGCCAAGGGCATGCGCGGCGGCCGCGACGTGGTGTTCGAGCGGGTGGACCCCGCCAAGACCGCCCTGGTCGTGGTCGACCTGCAGAACGGCTTCATGGAAGAAGGCGCGCCGGTGGAGGCCGCGACCGCGCGCGAGGTCGTGCCCAACGTCAACCGCATCGCCGCCGCGCTGCGCGAGGCCGGCGGGCTGGTGACCTATCTGCGCTACACCAACGACGCCACGGATCCGCAGCCCTGGGTCTGGTACGACGACCTGCTGGGCGAAGGCGTGGGCGACGGCATGCGCGACGCCTTCGCCGCAGGCGGGCATTTCCACGCGCTCTGGCCGGATCTGGACGTGCGCGACGAGGATCTGGTGATCGACAAGACCCGGTTCTCGGGCTTCACGCCGGGCTGCTCCACCCTGGATGCGGAGCTGCGCGACCGCGGCATCGAAACGCTCATCATCTGCGGCACGACCACCAATTGCTGCTGCGAGAGCACGGCCCGCGACGCCAACCAGATGAACTACAACGTGATCTTCGTCACCGACGGCTGCGCGGCCCTGTCGGATGCGGAGCACAACGCGGCGCTGATCTCCATGGCCACGATCTTCGCCGACCTGCAGAGCACGGACCGCGTGCTCGAAACGCTCGCCGCCAGCCGCGTCCCGGCCGCGGCGGAGTGAGAGACCGGTCGCCGACGCGCAGCGATTGAACGCGGCCTCGACCGCGGGCGAGCGACGGCGACCGATGGGGGCGGATGCGGCCGCGGCGCATTTCAGCCGCGGCCGCAGACCGGCCCGCGGCCCCGACGGGGCGCCGGCCCCGCGCCCTGGATCGCCGCCCCGGACAGTTCGCCCGACACCGCGTCGAGCGCCGAAATCAGCCCCGCGCGACCGGCCC
>JBCBYE010000757.1:0-2077 GCA_039816075.1 Pseudomonadota bacterium
ACGCCGAGGACGCGCCCGCCGTCGCCTTCCAGGACGCGCTCGACCGCCTGCGCGCCGCCGGCGCCGAGGTGACCGTCGCCGAGATCCCCGAATTCGCCCAGGCCCTCGCCGTCGCCGGCCCCCTCATCACCGCCGAGGCCTGGGCCGAATGGGGCGAGCGGATCGAGGCCAAGGGCGACCGCATGTTCCACCAGATCCGCGACCGCACCACGCCCGGCCGCGACGTCTCCGCCGCCGACTATCTGCGCGCGTGGAAAAAGCTGACGGCGGTGCGCAAGGCCTATGGCGCGCGGGTCGCCGGCTTCGACGCGGTGGCGGCGCCGACTTCGCCGATCCTGCCGCCTTCGGTGGCGCGGCTGCTGTCGGACGACGCCTATTACCAGCGGATCAACCTGATGGCGCTGCGCAACACGCGCATCGGCAACCTGCTGGGCCTGTCTTCGTTGACCCTGCCCGCCGGCGCGCCGGGCTGCGGGCTGATGCTCTTCGGGCGTCCGTTCGGCGAAGGCGCGCTCTGCCGCCTCGGCGCCGCGGCGGAGGCGCAGGCCGGCCTGGCGATGGCCTGACGCGGGGCGACGCCTCCGCCGGGTCTCGCGCCGCCCTCGCCCCCGGCGGCCGGGCCCCCGGAGCGGATCCGGGGCCGCCTCGGATCGGGTCGAGCGCGGCGTCGGGGGTCAGGCGACGGCCCGCCGCCGCCCCTCGGACACCGCCATCAGCACCGCCCCCAGCAGGATCACCCCGGCTCCGACCCCGCCCCAGAAATCCGGCGCATCGCCGAAGAGGGCGAAGTCGTAGAGGGCGGCGAAGACCAGCGTGGCGTAGAAGAACGGACCCACATAGCTCGCCTCGCCCCGCTTCATGCCGCTGATGAAGCCCACCTGCACGCAGACCATGGCCGCGCCCAGCAGTCCGCCCAGCGCCAGGTCGCCCCAGCCCGGCGCCTGCCAGACCAGCGCCGCGGGGATCGTGGCGATGGCCAGGCCGAAGAGGTTGTTTATCCACAGCATTCTCAGCGTGGGCTCGGTCCGGGACAGCCGCTTGATCATGATCGCCTCGACCGCGTTGAATCCCGCCGCGGCCAGCGCGAGCAGCGCCGCCCAATGCACCGCCTGCACGCCCGGCCGCAGCAGGAGCAGCGCGCCCAGCACCATCACCCCCGCCGCCGCCCAGCGCGCCGGGCCCGGACGCTCCCCCAGAAAGGGGATCGAGAGGGCCATGGCGCCGGCGGGGCCGAGAAAGCCTATGGCGGTCGCATCGGCGAGGGGGATGTGCATTCCGGCGGCGAACAGGCACGACACGGTGGCCCAGCCCATGAAGCTCCGCACCGCGTGAAACGCCCAGGGCGTCCCGTCAAGCCGTTGACGCAACGCCAGAAATGCGACCGATACCAGCGCGAAGGCCACCGCGAAGCGAAAGAAGCTGATCTGCAGCGGGTGCATTTCGACGCCCCCCGCGCCGGCCCCCATGGCCTTGGCCAGAAGGGTGGTCAGGGCCATGAAGGCGGAGGCGAGCAGGATCAGCGCCGGACCGGCATAGGGGCGGGAGGTCATTTGCGAGTCGTTCGCATGACGCGCCCCGCGGCGCAAGGCGCGGCGTTGCCGATTGGCGGCGCCCCGGCCCGCCGCGCTTCGTGCATCGCATGAGGAACTGGACGCAAGCCGCCTCAAAGCTGTAGCTTTTCCCGCAACGGGGCGACGTCAGATCGCCCGCGATCATGAGGCCAGGACCATGCAGCAGCCCGAGCGCTTCTCGGACCTGCCGGAATATGCGTTTCCGCGCCTGCGCGCGCTGCTCGACCCCGTGCCGCCGGGGGGCGAAACCATACCGATGAGTCTGGGGGAGCCGCGCCATACCATACCGGATGTTATGGTCGAGACCCTGGCGAAACATACCATACTGTATGGTAGGTATCCGCCCAATGACGGCGCCCCTGAGTTGCTGAACGCCATCTCCGGCTGGCTGCGGCGCCGCTACGGGCTGAGCGCCGAGCGGGCCGATCCGGCCGATCGGATCTTTCCGCTCAACGGCACGCGCGAGGGCCTCTTCGCCGCCTGCGTCGCCCTCGTGCCGGAGCGCA
>JBCBYE010000726.1:0-2233 GCA_039816075.1 Pseudomonadota bacterium
CACGCTCGACAACGCCGACTACGAGGTGGTCGCGGTCATCGACTCCGCCGACGCCGTCGCCGAGGCGGACGAGACCAACAACCGCGACGTCGGCCCCGAGACGATCACGCAGAACCTGCCGAACCTGACCTTCGGCGACCCGCTCGTCGCCGGCCCCGCCGGCGCCGGCGGCCTCGCCGTCATCGACGCCAACCCCGCCTTCGTCACCAACGACGGCACGGCCGCCTCCACGCCGACCCAGGCGCGCATCCGCCTGGTGGAGGATTTCGGCGGCTCCATCATCCGCGTCACCATCGCCACCGTGGACCTGCCCGCCCTCGCGCCGGGCGAGAACGCCGCGCTCGACCGCATCGAGTTCGAGTTTCCCGCCGGCTTCACCTCCGCCGCGTTCTACGAGATCGAGATCGACTTCGACCGCGACGTGGTGGAGTTCGACGAGCAGGACAACGACCAGACCCTCGCCGGCATCTTCGCCGACGGCGTCGACGGCGCGGTGGACGCCGTGACGCTCGACCGCGCCACGGTCGATGCCGGCGCCGCGGTCGACGTCACGGTGGAGGCCGTGCTGGGCCTCGACCAGCTCGCCGGCGAGGACCTGCCCCTGCCGGGCCAGGACTTCGAGATCACCGTCTCCAACGGCGTCGACGTCCGCACGATCGCCACGCGGCAGACGCCCGACATCCTCTCCGACGGACAGACCGCCGCCTTCGTCGTCCAGCTGCCCGACGATCTGGCCGCGGGGACCTGGACCCTGACCGGCGACCTCGACGCCGACGACAGCCTGGCCGAGACGGACGAGGGCAACAACGCCGCCTCGACCACGTTCGAGGTCGTGGCCCCGCGCTCCAACCTCGTGCCCGAGCTGGTGCAGATCAACGCCGCGACCCTCTCCAACGCCGACGCCGCGGCCGGCATCGTCAACACCTATGCCGTGGCGAACGAAGGCCCCGGCGACGCGGGCGCCAGCCAGGCCACCCTCGCGCTGGTCCCGACCGGCGGCGGCGAACCGGCGCTGGAGCAGACGGTGGACGTCCCGGCGCTCGCCTCCGGCGAGCGGTTCGAATTCACCGCCACGTTCGACGTCCCGCCCAGCCTGACGCCCGGCAGCTACGTCTGGCGGCTGACCGTCGACAGCGGCGACGCGGTCGCCGAAAGCGACGAGGGCGACGACGCCGCCGACTCGTCCCAGACGCTGACCATGACCGACGCGCCCGAGGACCTGGTCGCCGTCGCCATCTCCACCGCCGCCGCCGGGCCCCTCGCCGCCGGCGAAACCTTCGACGTGGACTGGAGCGCGGCCAACGAGGCCGGCTTCCTCGTCTCGGGCGAGGTCATGATCGCCCTCATCACGCTCGACGGGAACCAGACCGTGGAGTTGGCGCGCGAGACGGTCGAAAACCTCGCCAACGGCGACGGGGTCTCCCGCACCACCTCCGTGACCGTGCCCGCCGCGATCCCGCTCGGCGGCTATCGCCTGACGCTGATCGTCGATCCCGACGACGCGCTGGCCGAACAGAACGAATCGAACAACCGATCCCAGGCCTCCGGCCAGCTCGACGTGGTCGGCCCGCCCAACGGCGCCGCCTCGGACCTCGCCATCGTCGACGTCACGCTGGAGGCGGGCGATCTGATCGAGTTCGACTGGCTCCTGTCCAACGACGGAACCACCGATCTGCCCGACACCGACTTCCGCGCGGAGATCGAGCCGGCCGCCGGCGGCGGCGCCACGGAGATCCAGCGCCGCAACGCCGGCGCGGTGGAGGACGGCGCCGCCATCACCGTGGAAGAGCAGCTCACCCTCGACGGCGGCCTCTCCGCCGGCGACTACATCCTGCGCGTGATCTTCGACCCCGACGACGTCGTGGCCGAGACGGACGAGACCGACAACGTCCTCGAAGCCGCCTTCCAGATCGTCCAGAGCGAGCAGTTCTCCAACGGCCGCGACGTGGTCAAGCTGACCGAGCCGGGCCGCGCCGATGCCGGCCAGGGCGACGACGAGGTGCGCGGCGGCGGCTGGGACGACCTGATCTTCGGCCAGGTCGGCGACGACGCCCTCTTCGGCTTCGGCGGCAGGGACCAGCTGCGCGGCGGGCCCGGCGACGACGACCATTTCGGCGGCAACGGACGCGACGACGTCAAGGGCGGCAAGGGCGACGACTTCGCCGACGGCGGCAAGGGCGGCGACGTGCTGCAGGGCGAGCGAGGGGCCGACGAGCTCGACGGCGGGCCGGGC
>JBCBYE010000841.1:0-1661 GCA_039816075.1 Pseudomonadota bacterium
GTCCAGGCGCTGGAGAAGATCGGCAACGACGACGTGCGCGTACGCGTGGTGCATTCGGGCGTCGGCGCGATCACCGAGACGGATGTGGGCCTGGCCGAGGCCAGCAACATGCCGGTCATCGGCTTCAACGTCCGCGCCAACGCCCCGGCGCGCGAAAGCGCCAACCAGAAGGGCGTGGAGATCCGGTATTACTCGGTGATCTACGACCTGGTGGACGACGTGAAGGCGGCGGCCTCGGGCCTGCTGAAGCCCGAGGTGCGGGAGACCTTCATCGGCTACGCGTCGATCAAGCAGGTCTTCAAGGTCACGGGCGTGGGCAAGGTGGCGGGCTGCGAGGTCACCGAGGGCGTGGCGCGCCGGGCGGCGGGCGTACGCCTGCTGCGCGACAACGTGGTGATCCACGAGGGCACGCTGAAGACGCTCAAGCGCTTCAAGGACGAGGTGGCGGAGGTCCGCGCGGGTCAGGAATGCGGCATGGCGTTCCAGAACTACGAGGACATCCGCGAGGGCGACGTGATCGAGATCTTCACCACCGAGGAGATCGAGCGCACGCTCTGATCGAGGCGCCTTGGACGGCATGGCGACGGGCGGCTCCTGCGGGGCCGCCCGTTCGCGTTCAGGGACCGGCGTGTCCGAACATCGCCTCGATCCCCTCGCAGACGGCGCGGAGCTTGGGCGTGCGGCGGCGGTCGCGATGGGCGACGCGCCGGAGCGGCGTGCGCCGGTCCTCGCGCGGCGGCGGCGGGGCCTGCGGTCCCGGCTCGGGGCGGAGCGTGACGAGCGGCGCGATGCCGAGCCCGCCCGGCGCCGCCGCCCGGCCTGCGCGCATGTCCGGGCCGCGATGGACCACCTGCTGCGGCGGCACGGCGGCGGCGCGCCGGATCTCGGCCGACGCAGGCGGACGGGTGGCCATCAGCCCCACGAAGCGATGGCCCGCCAGGTCGCCGTCATGGGCCGGCCGGCCCTGGCGCGCCACATCGTCGGCCGAGGCGTGCAGCGCCAGGTCCGGATGGGCGAGCGGTCGGGCCATGGTGTCCGGCTCGGCCGGCGGCGCGCCGCCGGGGCGCCGGGGCGCGGCGAGACATGCGCCTCTCCGTCGTCCCGCCGCAGCCGGCGGCTGTCGGCGATCACGTCCACCTGCGTGTCGGGATGGCGCGCCTGGAAGCGCGCGATGGGCGCGACCAGCCGGTCGGCGATCTCGTCCACGGTGGTCGCGATGATGCGGCCGCGGATCTCAGCCTCGGGCCCGGCGAGGCGGGCGGGCAGCCGGTCGAACGGCTCGGCGGCGATGCCGGCGACCGCCAGCGGCAGGCGCCCCGCATCGGTGGGCGACCGCCAGCGGCAGGAGCCCCGCATCAGTGGGCGAGCAGCCGCGGGAGCGGCGCTGGACCAGGCGCATGCCGAGGCGTCCCTCCAGCCGGGCGACCTGGCGCGGCACGGTCGAATGATGCACGCCCAGCGCCTGCACGGCGGCCGAGCGCGTGCCCGGCCGCGCTACGGTCCAGGCGGCGCGGAGCTCGTACCGGTCGTCGATCCCTGCCCCCCGGCACCCCGGCAGACCTGCAGACCTGCAGACCTGCACACCTGCACACCTGCACACCTGCACACCTGCACACCTGCACCCCGACGGGGCGCAGGGGGGCCGGGAGTGCGAGCGCGCA